>NZ_JBSKHP010000001.1:344202-560053 GCF_057128625.1 Pseudomonas imperatae
AAGCCAAAGCCAAAGCCAAAGCCAAAGCCAAAGCCAAAGCCAAAGCCAAAGCCAAAGCCAAAGCCAAAGCCAAAGCCGTAGGCGGTTGGTGCTTGGGAGGGGGGTGTGCTGTAAAAATTTTTATCCCCCACCCTTGTAATCGTAACCGGCGACCTCATGTATGGGTCACCGCAAGGTTTCTGGCTTTGCCAGACATTATTCCGCGTCTCGCGCAGCGAGCCGCGACCGGCCCCGCCGGATGAACCACAACGCCGGTACAGACACCGGCCGCTGAAAACCATAATTAGGAGAGATCGACAATGAAGCTTCGTCCTCTGCATGACCGCGTCGTTATCCGTCGCAGCGAAGAAGAAAAGAAAACCGCTGGCGGTATCGTTCTGCCAGGTTCGGCTGCCGAGAAAGCCAACAATGGTGAAGTCATCGCGGTCGGTACCGGCCGAGTGCTGGACAACGGTGAAGTGCGTGCACTGTCCGTGAAAGTGGGCGACAAGGTCGTGTTTGGCCCTTACTCCGGCAGCAACACCGTGAAAGTAGACGGCGAAGACCTGCTGGTAATGAGCGAGAACGAAATCCTCGCCGTTATCGAAGGCTGATAACCCCGCTGCTCTCCCTTTACTACCCAGTATTCAAGGAAATCGATCATGGCTGCTAAAGAAGTTAAATTCGGCGACTCCGCCCGCAAGAAAATGCTGACCGGCGTAAACGTCCTGGCTGACGCGGTAAAAGCGACCCTGGGCCCGAAAGGCCGTAACGTGATCATCGAGAAGAGCTTCGGCGCTCCGACCATCACCAAGGACGGCGTTTCCGTAGCCAAGGAAATCGAGCTGAAAGATCGCTTCGAAAACATGGGCGCGCAGCTGGTCAAAGACGTTGCCTCCCGTGCCAACGACGACGCCGGTGACGGCACCACCACCGCTACCGTACTGGCTCAGTCGATCGTCAACGAAGGCCTGAAAGCCGTCGCTGCCGGCATGAACCCGATGGACCTGAAGCGCGGTATCGACAAGGCGACCATCGCCATCGTCAAAGAGCTGAAAGGCCTGTCCAAGCCATGCGCTGATTCGAAAGCCATCGCCCAGGTCGGCACCATCTCGGCCAACTCCGACTCCTCGATCGGCGACATCATTGCCGAAGCCATGGAAAAAGTCGGTAAAGAAGGCGTGATCACCGTTGAAGAAGGCTCGGGCCTGGAAAACGAACTGTCGGTCGTAGAAGGCATGCAGTTCGACCGCGGCTACCTGTCCCCTTACTTCGTCAACAAGCCAGACACCATGGTCGCTGAGCTGGACGGCCCGCTGATCCTGCTGGTTGACAAGAAGATCTCCAACATCCGCGAAATGCTGCCAGTGCTGGAAGCCGTTGCCAAAGCCGGCCGCCCACTGCTGATCGTGGCTGAAGACGTCGAAGGCGAAGCCCTGGCGACCCTGGTTGTGAACAACATGCGTGGCATCGTCAAGGTTGCAGCCGTCAAGGCTCCAGGCTTCGGCGACCGTCGCAAGGCCATGCTGCAGGACATCGCCGTACTGACCGGCGGTACCGTTATCTCCGAAGAGATCGGCCTGAGCCTGGAAAGCACTACCCTGGAGCACCTGGGTAACGCCAAGCGCGTCGTGCTGTCGAAAGAAAACACCACCATCATCGACGGTGCTGGCGTCGAGGCTGACATCCAGGCTCGCGTTACCCAGATCCGTCAGCAAGTGGCCGACACTTCGTCCGACTACGACCGTGAAAAATTGCAAGAGCGCCTGGCCAAGCTGTCCGGCGGCGTTGCAGTGATCAAGGTTGGCGCTGGCTCCGAAGTTGAAATGAAAGAGAAGAAAGCCCGCGTTGAAGACGCCCTGCACGCTACCCGTGCAGCTGTCGAAGAAGGCGTGGTACCTGGCGGTGGCGTGGCCCTGGTTCGCTCGCTGCAAGCCATCGCTGGCCTGAAAGGCGACAACGCCGATCAGGACGTCGGTATCGCTCTGCTGCGTCGTGCTGTTGAAGCGCCGCTGCGCCAGATCGTTGCCAACTCCGGTGACGAGCCAAGCGTGGTTGTCGACAAGGTCAAGCAAGGCGAAGGCAACTTCGGTTACAACGCTGCCACTGGCGAATACGGCGACATGATCCAGATGGGTATCCTGGACCCAGCCAAAGTGACCCGTTCGGCACTGCAGGCTGCTTCCTCGATCGCCAGCCTGATGATCACCACCGAAGCCATGATCGCCGAGATCAAGGAAGACGCTCCTGCAGCTGGCGGCATGCCAGACATGGGCGGCATGGGTGGCATGGGCGGCATGATGTAAGCCAGCCTTACCCGCTTTAAAAAGAACCCCGCCTTGCGCGGGGTTTTTTTATGCCCGCGGGCGCCACCACTGGCCCTCGGGGGCCTAACGCCGTAAGCTGCCTGCGCCCAAGGGCAAACACACTGGATGGAGAACCTGCCCATGCGAATTCTATTGGTTGAAGACAACCGCGACATCCTGGCCAATCTCGCGGATTACCTGGGCCTGAAGGGCTACACCGTCGACTGTGCCCAGGACGGGCTGTCGGGGTTGCACCTGGCGGCCACCGAGCATTACGACCTGATCGTGCTCGACATCATGTTGCCCGGCATCGACGGCTACACCCTGTGCAAGCGCCTGCGCGAAGACGCGCGCCGGGAAACCCCGGTGATCATGCTCACCGCCCGCGACCAGCTGGACGACCGCCTGCAGGGCTTCCGCTCCGGTGCGGACGACTACCTGGTCAAGCCGTTCGCGCTGTCGGAGCTGGCCGCGCGCATCGAAGCCGTGCTGCGCCGCGCCCAGGGCGGCGGTCGTCGCAGCCTGCAGGTGGGCGACCTGAGCTACGACCTCGATACCCTCGAGGTCTCGCGCCAGGGCCGCACCCTGAAGCTCAACCCGGTTGGCCTGAAACTGCTGGCGGTGCTGATGCAGAAGAGCCCCCACGTGCTGCGCCGCGAAGTGCTGGAAGAAGCGCTGTGGGGCGATGACTGCCCGGACAGCGACAGCCTGCGCAGCCACGTGCACCAGTTGCGCCAGGTGATCGACAAGCCGTTCGACAAACCGCTGCTGCAAACGGTACATGGCGTGGGTTACCGCCTGGCCGAGGGCAAAGATGGAGTTTAAGCAAAGCCTCGCGCAACGGATCATCATCGCCTTTGCGTTGATGAGCGCGTTGGTGGCCGGCGCCTTTGCCGTGGGCATTGTGGCCACGGTGCACCTGGTCGAGGAAAAGCTGATTTCGGCGGGGCTGGGCGGCGACCTGCAACGCCTGCTGCTGATGGACAACGTCAGCGACTGGAACCATCGGCCCGAGCCCGACCAGCTTTTCTACTACAGCAGCGGCCGCGGTGACTATGCGTTGCCCAAGGACCTGCGCCACCTGAGCGCCGGTTTCCATGAAGTGTTCCGCGGCGACCTGTCGTACCACGCCATGGTCGAAATCGTCGATGGCCGCCGGTATGTGCTGCTGCAGGACCAGAGCGATTTCGAAGAGCGCGAGCGCGTGCTGTTCGCCGTGGTGGTGGTGGGCTTCGTGCTTAGCCTGGCCCTGGCGGTGTTCCTGGGCTGGGTGCTGGCGCGGCGGGTGATGGCCCCCGTGGTGCGCCTGGCCCGGCAAGTGCGCCACCGTGACCAACTGCTGGGTCTGGCCCCGCCGCTGGCCCCCGACTACGCGGCAGACGAGGTGGGTGAGCTGGCCGTGGCCTTCGACGCTACCCTGGGCCGCCTGCGCGATGCCTTGAGCCGCGAGCGCCTGTTCACCAGCGACGTCAGCCACGAACTGCGCACGCCGTTGATGGTGCTGGCCACCTCCTGCGAACTGCTGCTGGAAAACCCTGCGCTGGATGGCCGCGCCCGCGCCCAGGTAGAGCGCATCGCACGCGCCTGCGAGGAAATGCGCGAGCTGGTGCAGACCTTCCTGATGCTGGCCCGGGCCCAGCGCAACGACTCGGAGATGAGCGCGCAGCTGACCCTCGACCAGGTGGCCGATAACCTGCTGGGCTTGTGGCGTGGCCCCATCGAGCACAAGGGCCTGACCCTGGAAGTGGCGCGTACCGAACTGCCCGACACCCGCTACAACGCCACCTTCATGCTCGCGGTAATGGGCAACCTGCTGCGCAACGCCCTGCACTACACCGACGCAGGCTTCATTCGCCTGACCCTTGAGCCGGGCGGCTTCAAGGTCGAGGACAGCGGCATCGGCATTCCCGAGGAGAAGCGCCTGGCGGTGTTCCAGCCGTTCGTGCGCGCCACCGAGAAGCGCGGCGAAGGCCTGGGCCTGGGCCTGTCGTTGGTACAACGAATCTGCGATGACCAGGGCTGGGAAGTCGACCTTACCCCCCGCGAGCCCCACGGCTGCTGCTTCCAGGTCAGCCTGAACCGGCCGGATTGACTGCCGGGTAGCACTAAAGGCCCTGTGCCAGTATTGTTCCTGTGTAAAACCCCGGCTCGCTTACTGAGGTTTTCTACACATTTTTCACGACCGCCTGACTAAGGTGATCGCGATTTGTATGCGGTGTGGCGTGTTCACATCCTAGCCAAGGAGTACCGGTGATGGCCGTCGACTACGCGACCCCTAGCCCTTCAGCGCCCGACACGCGCTTTGATTATTTCTGGAACCAGCAGGGCGAATGGGTGGAAGAGCCCAACGTGCGCCGCGGCGGCGAAAGCGGCGTGCAGCGCCTGCATTCCGCCAATGGCCAACTGCTGTATGCCAAGCGCCAGGTAGGGCACACCTACCGCAGCCTGCGCCACCCCATGGGGCGGCCGACGGTGCTGCGCGAGCGCGATGCCTTGCAGAGCCTGGCCGCCCTTGGTGTAGGCGTGCCGAAACTGGTGTTCTGCGGTGCCCAGCGTGACACCCAGGGCCAGTGGCGTGCACTGCTGGTCACCGAGGCCCTGGATGGGTTCCAGGAAATCGACCAGTGGTATGAAAGCCATGACCGCGCGCACTACGGTGAAGCGCTGCATGAAGCCATACTCAAGCAACTGGCCGACACCCTGGCGCGCATGCACAAGGGCCGTTGGCAGCACAGTTGCCTGTATGCAAAACACATTTTCCTGCGGGTTGTGGGCGAGGGCGCAGCAGCGCGACCGGAGATCGCCACCCTGGACCTGGAGAAGTGCCGCCAGCGGTTCAGCGCCCAGAGCGCGGCCCGTCATGACCTCAAGCAACTGCGCCGCCACTCGTCGTTCAGCGACGCAGACTGGAGCAAATTGCTCTATTTTTACAAGACGGCGTTTGGCAGCCCGATCAAAGGTTTAGAGTCATGAAACTAGAAATTGCTCGAGGTTTGTTTTTGCTCGCTGCCCTGGCGGTCAGCACTGCTGCGATTGCAGCCCTGGATCAACCTCGGCCGGGTGTGCTGAGTGTTGAAACGGGCGCGGGGGCTTGCCCCCTGCCTCGAGCGGCCAAATCCCAGGTGGCGGTGCGGCCGGACCAGGACCTGCTCCTGTTCGTGTTCGGCATGGCCCAGGGACGCAAGGGCTGAGGTTGCCATACCGATCGGCCCGAAGGCCCCGTCAATGACGGGGCCTTTTTGCATCCGTGGGGCGCCCGGGACTCGGCCTGGCGGCCGCTGCTACGGGGTTTTCCTGGAGATGAGGGTGTACACGCACGGCAGCACGAACAGCGTGAACAGGGTGCCCACCGACATGCCAGTGGCAATCACGGTGCCGATGTCGAAGCGGCTGACCGCACCGGCGCCGGTGGCCAGGATCAGCGGCACCATGCCGAAGACCATGGCCGCGGTGGTCATCAGCACCGGCCGCAGGCGAATCGCTGCCGCTTCCTCCACCGCCTCCCGCGCGTCCAGGCCCTTTTCCCGGCGCAGCTGGTTGGCGAATTCGACGATCAGGATGCCGTGCTTGCTGATCAGCCCGATCAAGGTCACCAGCCCCACCTGGGTATAGATGTTCAGGCTCGACCAGCCCAGGAACAGCGG
This sequence comes from Pseudomonas imperatae, assembly GCF_057128625.1. Taxonomy (NCBI): domain Bacteria; kingdom Pseudomonadati; phylum Pseudomonadota; class Gammaproteobacteria; order Pseudomonadales; family Pseudomonadaceae; genus Pseudomonas; species Pseudomonas imperatae. The sequence continues at coordinate 350,132 of NZ_JBSKHP010000001.1, forward strand.
GATCAGTGCGCCACAGATGGACAGCGGCACGGTCACCAGGATCACCAGCGGGTCGCGGAAGCTTTCGAACTGCGCGGCCAGCACCAGGAAGATGATCGCCAGCGCCAGGCCGAAGGTGACCCACAGGGCATTGCCTTCCTGCACGTACTGGCGGGCGCTGCTGCCGTAGTCGAAGGCATAGCCGGCTGGCGCTTCCTCGACCGCGATCTGCCGTACCGTCTGCACCGCATCGCCCATGCTGACGATGGGGAAGCCCTGGATGATCGCCGAGTTCAGCTGCTGGAACTGGTTTAGCTGGCGCGGGCGCGCCCGCTCGCTGACGGTGATCAGGGTGGACAGCGGCAGCAGCTGGTTCTGGTTGTTGCGCACGTAATACTGGTTCAGCCACTCGGGATTGTCGCGGTAGGCGCGCTCCACCTGGGCGATGACCTTGTAGCTACGGCCATCGAGGGTGAAGCGGTTGATCTCCGACTCACCCAGCAGGGTGGCCAGGGTGCCGCCCAGTTCCTGCATCGACACGCCCATCTGCGCCGCCTTGGCGCGGTCGATATCCACCACCACCTCGGGCTTGTCGAAGGCCAGGTCGATGTCCAGGAAGGCGAACTTGCCGGTGGCCTGGGCGCGGTCCTTGACCCGCTGGGCCACGTCCAGCAGCGACTCGTAGTCGTTGGCGGTGTTGATCACGAACTCGAACGGCAGGCCCTCGCCGGTGCCGGGCAGCGCCGGCAGGTTGAAACCGAAGATCTGCAGGCCGGGGATCTGCGCCAGGCGCGCCTGCACCTCGGGCAACAGCTGCATCTGCGTGCGGCTGCGCTCGTTCCAGGGCTTGAGCAGGAAGCCGCCGATGCCCGACTGCACGCCGTTGAAGCCGTTGATCTGGAACGAGGAGTAGTACTCGGGAAAGTCCTTGAAGATGCCCAGGAACTGGTCGGTGTAGGTGTTCAAATAGTCGAGGTTGGTGGGCTGCGGCGCGGTGGCCATCATGAAGATGATGCCCTGGTCTTCCGCGGGCGCCAGCTCCGACTGGCTGAACTTGAGGAACACCGGGATCAGGCACAGCACGATCAGCGCGAACACCACCACCACCGGGCGGGTCTGCAGGGTGGCATGCAGCAGGCGCTGGTAGCGCTGCTTGATGCCCTCGAACAGTTGGTCGAGGCGGTGGGCCAGGCCCTTGGGGTCGGGATCGGCACGCAGCAGCAGGGCGCACATCATTGGCGACAGGGTAAGGGCGACGATGCCGGAGATCACCACGGCCCCTGCGAGCGTGAGGGCGAACTCCTTGAACAGCGCGCCGGTCAGGCCCTCGAGGAAACCGATGGGCGCGTACACGGCGGCCAGGGTGATGGTCATCGACACCACCGGCATGGCAATTTCCCGGGCACCTTCCAGCGCTGCGTCGAACGGCGTGCGGCCTTCCTCGATGTGCCGGTGGATGTTCTCCACCACGACGATGGCATCGTCCACCACCAGGCCGATGGCCAGCACCATGGCCAGCAGGGTCAGCAGGTTGATGGAGTAGCCCATCAGTTGCATGAAGAACAGCACGCCGATCATCGACAGCGGGATGGTCACCACCGGGATGATCACCGAGCGAAGTGCGCCAAGGAACAGGAACACCACCACGATGACGATCAGCACGGCCTCGAACAGGGTCTTCACCACCTCGTCAATGGACGCCTGGATGAACAGCGTGGCGTCGTAGGCGATGGAAGCCTTGAGGTTGGGTGGCAGCTGGCCTTCGAGTTCGGGCATCAGCTTGCGCACCTCGCGGATCACGTCCAGTGGGTTGGCGCCGGGCGTGCCCTTGATGCCGATGTACACCGAGGGCGTGCCGTTGAAGGAGCTGACGGTGTCGTAGTTCTCGGCGCCCATCTGCACCCGCGCCACGTCACCCAGCAGCACGCGGCTGTCGCCGTCGGTCTTGAGCGGGATGGCGGCGAAGCCTTCAGTGGATTTCAGGTCGGTGGCGGCGTTGACGCTGGTGACGATGTACTCGCCCTTGACCTCGCCGGCGGCCGACAGGAAATTGTAGCGGCGCACCGCGTCGGTGACGTCGTTGGCGCTCAGGCCGTAGCCGGCCAGCTTCACCGGGTCGATCCACAGGCGCATGGCGAACACCTGGTTGCCGAGGATCTCGGCCTGGGCCATGCCCGGCAGCGTCGCCAGCTTGGGCTGAATGACCCGCGACAGGTAGTCGGTGATCTGCGGGTTGTTGAGCTGGTCGCTGTAGAAGCTGATGTACATCAGCGCCGAAGCGTCGGCGGCCTCCTTGCTGAGGACCGGGTCCTCGGCGTCCTGGGGCAGCTTGTTCTTGACCTCGTTGGCCTTGGCCAGCAGCTCGGTGAACAGCCGGTCGCTGTCGGCGCCGATGCGCGCGTAAATGGAGATGACCGAAAAATTCTGCCGGCTGACCGAGGTCATGTAGTCGATGCCTTCGGCGCTGGCCAGGCTCTGTTGCAACGGCTGGGTGATGTAGCCCTGAATGGTCTCGGCATTGGCCCCGGGGTAGGCGGTGGTGACCGTGATCAGGGCGTTTTCCATTTGCGGATACTGGCGGATGCTCAGCTTGCTCCACGCCTGGAAACCCAGCAGCACGATCAGCAGGCTGATGACGCTGGCCAGCACCGGGCGGCGGATGAACGGGTCGGTAAAGGCCATGGCCGTGCTCCTGTCAGTGGGCTTTGAGGGTAGCGTCGGGGCTGACGCTTACCGCGGCACCACTGGTGAGCTTGAGCTGGCCGCCGGTGACCACCTGCTCGCCGGCGCTCAGCCCCTTGCTGACGATGACCAGGCCGTCGCGGCGCTCGCCGGTGTCGACGAAGCGCCGTTCGGCCACCAGCACCGGCTTGTTGTCGGCGCCGGTGACCGGCTTGCCTTGCTCGTCCTTTTTCTCGCCGACCACGTACACCGAGTTGCCGTACAGGGTGTAGGCCACGGCTCCCTCGGGCACCACCACCTGGTTATGCGGCTGGGGCAGTACCACCTGGAGGTTGGCGAACATGCCGGGTAGCAGCTTGCCCTGGGGGTTGGCCAGGGTGGCGCGGATGAGGATGTTGCGGGTGCTGTCGTCGACCTTGGGGTTGAGGGCGCTGATGGCACCTTCGAAGGTCTGCCCCGGGTAGGCGGCCACGGTGACCAGCACGGGCTGGCCGACGTGGAGCTGCGGGATGGCCTGCTCGGCCACGTAGAAGTCCACGTAGAGGCTGTTGAGGTCCTGCAGGGTGGCGATGACCCTGCCGCTGGCCAGGTAGTCGCCAACGTCGACCCGGCGGATGCCGATGGTGCCGCTGAACGGGGCCACGATGTTCTTCTTGGCCAGGCTGGCCTTGAGTTGGGCGACGGTCGCCTTGTTCTTGAGCAGCACGGCGTTGAGGCGGTCGAACTCGCCCTTGGAGATGGCGCGGCTGTCCACCAGTTGCGCGCCGCGGCCGTAGTCGAGCTGGGCCAGGCCCAGGTCGGCCTGGGCGGTGCCCAGCAGCGCGGTCTCGACGTCGCTGTCCAGTTGCAGCAGTGGCTGGCCGGCCTTGACCTGCTGCCCGGACTCGAACTGGATGGCGCGCACCGTGCCGGCGATTTCCAGGCTCAGGTTCACGCCCTGCAGCGCCTTGAGGCTGCCCACCGCCGGCAGCCGCGCTTGCCAGGCGCGTTCGCTGGCAGTGGCGACGGCCACGGCAACGGGCGGCTTGGGGGCCGAGAACATCCGGACCTGCTGGTAGATCGACCATGCCTTGTAACCACCGAGCAGCAGGACGACCACCAGCACGATCCCCAACATGGTGAGCATGCGGCGGCGCAACATATTCCGTTTCCCTGGAAAGCGAAGCTGAGAGTTGCAGCACATTATTCTTGTAAGGCGCGGGGCGCCACTGCGCTGTATTTCTGGATATTACGTGTACAAATCATAGCCGCTGTATACGGGTTTCTGTGGGAGCTGGCTTGCCAGCGAGCTTTTCGGGCCTCAATCAACAGCTCGCTGGCAAGCCAGCTCCCACAGGGGTGCGTCACGGCCTGCGCAGATGGTTATCCCAAAAACCCGCCGGCAACCTCAACGGCGTGGCCACCGGCGTAGCGGTGCGGCAGTCCACCAGGCGGCAGCGGCCCTGGCCGGAGGTGACCACGAAGCCCTGGGGCACCGCCGCCACCCCGGCGCAATCGGCCAGTTGCATTTCCAGGCGTAGCGCGCCGCTGTCCAGGTCCCAGATGAAGCATCGGTTGGCCCGTGGCGCCGTCAGTGCCACCAGCCGCAGGGTGTCATGCACCGCCACGCTGGCGCTGTAGTGGGCCATGCACCGCAGCTGCGCCTCGGCCAGCGGAAACGGCTCGAACGCCTGGCCCGGTCGCTTGATTGCCAGCAACGGCGCGCTGTCATCGGCCGCGCCCATGAACTGCTGGCAGGCCAGCACCGTGCCGTCGCTGGCAATGGCCAGGTGGCGGATGCTGTTCATGGGTTGCGCCAGGGTCTCGCGGCTGTGCAGCGTGCCGTCGCGGCCCATCAGCACCAGGCTGGGGGTCATGGCCTCAAGGTTCATGTCGACCCGGCTCTCGGCCTCGGTGCGGATGCCGCCGTTGGCGACCACCAGGGTCTCGCCGTCGGGCATCCAGGCCAGCTCGTGGGGGCCGATGCCATGGCTCGACAGTTCGCCCGCAGGGGCTAGGCGCTGGCCCTCGAAGCGGTAGACGCCGACGACCCCGCGGCCCGGGTCGCGGGTGTCGTTCTCGGTGGTGTACAGCCAGTCGCCGCTGGTATGGATGACGGCGTGCCCATAGAAATGCCGGTTCGGCGCCGCGGTCAGCGTCTGCACCAGGCGGCCGTCGCGCAGGTCCAGCAGGTAGCATTCGGTGCCCGGCCGGCGGGCCACGAACAGCGCCAGCGGCAACCGTGGATGTTCGATGACGGCGTGGCAGCGCTGGGGCACGGCGGTTGCAAACACCTGGTGCCCATCCTGCCGGTAGCCCACGGCATAGTGCCGGCCCTCGGCGTCATCGCGTGCCGACAGCAGCAGGCCGCCCGGCAAGGCGGGGGCCAGGAGGTTTTTGCACCACTGTGCCAGGCCCATGTTCAGTCACCGTCGTTGGCGTTGAAGCCCAGGGCGATGCCCAGCGCCTTGGCCAGCTCGCCTTCGTGCAGGCGGTGCAGCACGTTCAGGCGGTCATAAAGCGTTTCCAGCTGCTGGCGCCCGGCGGGGGTGGCCAGCAGCTCGGCCAGCGGCCCTTGATGCTCGGCAAACCACTGCTGCACCTCGGCGTAGGCGCCGTCGATGCGCTGGGCCAGGGCTTGCTGGTCCTTGCCCAGCAACCCGCGCAGGCCGTTGCCGTCGACCCCGGCCCAGACTGTCTGGGCGGCGCTGACGCTGGCCTGCAGGCTGTGCAGTGAAGCCTCGCTGCGCCAGGCCTCGGCTTGCATTGGCTGGGCGATGCCCTTGCTCTGGCGGCCCATGGGCGTGCCGAGCTTTTTCTTCAGGGTGTCCAGCGCCGTGACCTGGGCACGCAGCAGGTCGGCGATGGCTTCCTGGGAATCGGCGTAGCGCGGGTTGGGGAAATGGCTCATCTGCCAGAGCATGCCCTGGTCGCCTTGCCATTGGCCGAGGATGTCCTGCGCCAGCTGTTGCTGGTGCTCGCCGATGGCCACCAGCAACGGGCAGTAGCGGGCTTTCTGGCTGGCGTCGGCCAGGTCCAGGCGCGCGTCGAAGAGGATGTATTCGTAGGCCGACAAGCCTTGCACCACCACGCTGGCCTTGCCCAGGCTGGCGGCGTCTACAGTGGCGCCGGCGTTCACCAGTTGCTCGATCTGGCGCCCCACCAGGTTTTTCTTGTCCGGCCAGAACTGTACCTGCCAGGTGCTGTTGCCTTCGGCCAGCGGGCCGATCAGCAACGGCTGCAGCTGCGCCCAGGCGCGCTGGGCATGGAGGAAGTCGGCCCGGGCGGTGGCCAGGCTGGCGCTGCCCTGGCAGAACGCCTGGGCGCTGATGGCCAGCTGCTGGTCGGCCGCCACCCAGCGGCTGTAGGTGGGCAGGATGACCTGGTTGGCAATGGCCGCACTGGTGGCTGCCTGGCGGTCCTGGGGCGTGCAGGCACCGAGGAGCAGGGCGGCGAGGCTGGTGAACAGCAGGGTGGGACGAAACATTCAGGGCTCCGTGGCAAGACTCAAAGTGAATTCAGGAAGGCCAGCAGCGCGGCGCGCTGGGCAGCGTTGAAGGACAGCACCTGGCGCTGCGCCGCTGCGGCCTCGCCGCCGTGCCACAGCACGGCTTCCATGGCATCGCGGGCACGGCCGTCGTGCAGGTACTGGGTGTGGCCGCTGACCGTTTCGGTCAGGCCCAGGCCCCACAGCGGCGGGGTGCGCCAGTCCTGGCCCCCGGCGGCGAACTCGCTGCGGTCGTCGGCCAGGCCCGGGCCCATGTCGTGCAGCAGCAGGTCGGTGTAGGGGCGGATGCGCTGGTTCGCCAGCTCCGGCTCGGCGGCATCGGCGGCGGTGATGTAGTGCGGCGTGTGGCAGGCCTGGCAGCCGGCCTGCTTGAACAGCTGCTTGCCGGCCAGCACCTGGGGCGAGCCCACGTCGCGGCGCGCCGGCACGGCCACGTTGCGGGTATAGAACAGCACCAGGCGCAGGATGTTGTCGCTGACCTCCGGGTGGCCGCCGTGGGCGGCGCGCAGGCAGCCGACCTGCGCGGCGGTGCAATTGTCGCGGGGCTGCAGGCCGGTGGTCAGGCCCATGTCGTTGGCGAAGGCGTGGGCGTTCTGCTGGTTCAGCGTGGGCTGCCCGGCTTTCCAGCCGAAGCGGCCGATCACGGTCTTGCCCTGGGTATCGTCCCAGACCCTGTTGGGCCGGCCCTGCACGCCATCATCCGTGGCGGCCTGGGCCTGGGCGTTGGCCAGGATCGCGGCCTCGGGTATGGCTTCCAGCAGCCCCAGGCCGATCATCGGCGGCGCCACTCGGGCGGAAAGCCGCGCCTGGGGGTGCAGGGGGCCGTAGCCCAGCTGGGTGATCAGCAGCCGTGGCTTGCGCAGTTGCACCGTGGTGCCGTCGTCGAACGTCACCGGGTACGGCTCGTAGGCCACGCGCACCCTGGCCTCGGGGTGCACGCCAGGCACGGCCATGTCCTGCAGCTGGGTGCCATACACCGGCTCGGGGTTGACGCCCAGGCGCTCGATGAGCGCTGCCTGCTGGGTGGTATCGGGTATGGACAGGCGCACCAGCATCGACACGGCGCTGGTGGCGTCCGGTCCGGGTGGGTGGCCGCGGCCGTCCTTGATGTGGCAGTTCTGGCAGGCGTTGGTGTTGTACAGCGGTCCCAGGCCGTCGCGCGCGGTGGTGGTGGCAGGGGCGATGACCCAGGGGTTGCGGAAGAAACTGTTGCCGGCACTGAAGTCGAGCTTGCGCTCGGCGCTCAGGTTGGCGGAGGGCTGGGCGAAGGCGTTGACGTCGCGGTGGCCGACGGTACCGGCGCCCCCGGCCAGGGCCTCTTCCGGTTCCTCGTCTTCCAGCCGCACGGCTTCGCCACAACCACCCAGGCACAGGGTGAGCAGCAGGGCGCCGAGGCGAGGGAGGAGCGATGACATCGAGGATCCAGCAGTGAAGGGCAGGGGGCAAGCTTATCAGGCACCCCGGCCGTAACCGGCCGGGGTCAATGTTTGATACAAATTACTCTGTCGCCGCTGCTAGAACGCCGCTGCTAGAACGTATGTTCGGCCGTCTCGGGGTTGAGGTCGGTGATGCCCAGCTTGCCAGCGGCCTGTTCGATGCTGCCGGTCTGCTTGACCAGCGCGGCGATGGCGTCGCGCACCACCTGCTGGCCAGCGGTGTTGCCGGCGGCGATCAACTGGTCGTAGTGCTCGCCCTGGTTCGCGCGGTCGACCATGGCCTGCATGCGCGCCTGGGTGGCGTCGAGGTCGGCGCGCAACGCTGCGTCGGTGGCGGGGTCAGCCTTGGCCACCAGCGCCGACAGGCTCGGGCCGCTCAACCGGGTGCCGTCCAGGCGGGTGTATTCGCCCAGGTAGACGTTGCGGATGCCCAGGGCGTCGTAGAAGTGCGAATGATGGGTGTTGTCGCTGAAGCAGTCGTGCTCGTCTTCCGGCGAGTTGGCCTCCAGCGAGACTTTCATTCGCTCCCCCGCCAGCTCGCCCAGGGACAGGCTGCCCATGCCGAACAGCATCTTGCGCAGGCCTTTCTCCCCAGGCTCGGCCACCAGCGCGGCACGGTAGTTGTCTGTCACGCCAGGCTGCCACTGGGCGAGCATCTCCTCCAGGTCGCTGACCAGCAGCTGGGTCACGGCCGTCAGGTAGGCGCGGCGGCGGTCGTTATGCCCGCCGGTGGCGCCCGGGCCTTCCAGGTAGTCGGAGGCCGGGCGGTTGCCGGCGCCGGGCCCGGTGCCGTTGAGGTCCTGGCCCCACAGCAGGAACTCGATGGCATGGTAGCCGGTGGCCACGTTGGCCTCGGAACCGCCCAGCTCGTTGAGGCTGGCGAGGGCTTCGGGGGTAATCTGGGTGACGTCGACCTTGTCTTCGCCGATGCGGATCTGCGCGTTGGCGATGATGTTGGCGGTGGCCGCCGGGTTGCCCAGCGCCGGCTCGTAGTTGGCGTCGACGTAGTCGATCAGGCCTTCGTCCAGCGGCCAGGCGTTCACCTGGCCTTCCCACTCGTCAATGATCGGGTTGCCGAAGCGGAACACTTCGCTCTGCAGGTACGGCACCCGGGCCGCCACCCAGGCCTCGCGGGCCGCCTTGAGGGTGGTGGCGTCCGGGGAGGCGAGGAAGGTGGCGATGGCCTGCTGCAGCGCCAGGGCGCTGGTGTGGGCGTCGCTGAACACCGCCTGCACCAGGTCGGCGTAGTGGGCTACCACGGCCTGGGCGGCAACCTCGTCGACGCTCTTCTTGCCGGTCGCGGTGCTGCTGGAGGCGCTCGGCACCTGGGCGGCACTGCGCTTGTCTTCCTTGCTGTCGCCGCAACCGGCGAGCGAGACGGCGATGGCCAGCAGGCCGGCGGCCAGGGGCATGTGGGTCATGGCGATATCCTGCGTCGTGAGGGGGAAACGAGCCCGCAGGCTCGTTAAAACGGCGCAATGATGCGAAGGATATGCATTTCATGTAAACCGCGAAGATGTAAGCAAATTCGACAGGTCTACAGGCTCACCGCCTGGCTGCGCTGGGCCTGGCGCAGGAACAGGGTCAGTTCGCGCGCCGGCAGCGGCTTGCTGTACAGGTAGCCCTGGCCCTCGTGGCAGCCCTCGGCAATGATGTAGCTTTCCTGCTCCAGGGTTTCCACGCCCTCGGCGATCACCTGCATGCCCAGGCTCTTGCCCAGCTGGATGATGGCCCGCACGATGGTCGCGTCATCGTCGTCCTGCAGCAGGTCCATGACGAAGCTCTTGTCGATCTTGATCTTGTCCAGCGGCAGCGACTTCAGGTAGCTGAGCGACGAATAGCCAGTGCCGAAGTCGTCGATGGCGATCAGCGCCCCGGAGCGGCGCAGGCTCAGCAGGTGTTGGGCGGCGGTGCTGATGTCTTCCATCAGGCCGGTCTCGGTGACTTCCAGCTCCAGGCTGCGGGGTGGCAGGCGGTAGATCTGCAGGAAGTTGCTGACCACCCGCGGCAGTTCGGCGTGGTGCAGCTGCACCGTGGACAGGTTGACCGCCATGCGCAGGTCGCTGAAGCCCAGGTCCAGCCATTCGCGCAGTTGCCGGCAGGCCTGGTCCATCACCCATTCGCCGATGGCGACGATGCTGCCGTTCTGCTCGGCCAGGGGAATGAACTGGTCGGGCGGCACCAGGCCGTGTTCCGGGTGCTGCCAGCGCAGCAGCGCCTCGACACCGACTACGCGGTGGTCGCGGTAGCTGACCTGGGGCTGGTAGACCAGGAACAGCTGGCCACGGGCGATGGCTTCGCGCAGGTCTTTTTCCAGTTCGCGGCGGCGGCGCATCTCGCTGTCGACGCTGGCGATGTAGAACTGGTAGCGGTTGCGCGAGCGCAGCTTGGCCAGGGTCATGGTCTGCTCGGCTTTCTGCAGCAGCTTCTCGGCGTTGTCGCCATCTTCGGGGAACAGGGTGATGCCGATGGTGGCGCGCAGGCGAATCTCGCCCAGGTCCGGGCCGAAGGGCGCTTCCAGGTCGTCGAGAATGCTTTGCGCCAGTTCCGCGGCCTGGTAGGGCTGGTCGATGTCGGCCTGCACCAGGGCGAACTGGTCGCCGCCCAGCCGCGCCAGCGCGCCCAGGCGGCCGCTGTGGGCGCGCAGGCGGTCGGCCAGGGCCAGCAGCAGTTGGTCGCCGGTCTGGTAGCTGAATTGCTCGTTGATGCTCTTGAAGTCGTCCAGGCCCACGCACAGCACGGCCACCCGGCGTTGCAGGCGGCCAGCATCGACGAGGATCTTGTCCAGCTGCGACTGCAGTTGCTGGCGGTTGGGCAGGCCGGTGAGGAAGTCGTACTGGGCCATGCGCAGCAGGCTGTTCTCGGCCTCGTGGCGCAGGTTGGTGTTGCGCTCGATGGATTCCAGCAACTGGTTGGCGGTGTTGATCCACAGGCCCAGTTCATTGCGCTCGTGGCCCTTGAGCAGCGGCAGCTTGTGCTGGCTGGGGCGGTCGGGGTTGATCTGGGTCAGGTGCTCGATGATCTGTTTCAGCGGCTTGGTCAGCAACCAGTGGTACACCAGGTACAGCGCCAGGCCCATGGCCAGGGCACGGAGCACGCCGGAAATGAAGATGATCACCGAACTGGTGATGAAATCCCGGCCATAGGGTGCGGTATCTAGGGTGATGCTCAGGTCGCCGTAGTATTCACTGTACGGGCCGCGGCCCACCAGTTGCGTGGTGAAGGTCTTTTCTTCGCCCAGGATGGGGTCGGTGAGCCAGCGCGTGGCGGTCTGCAATGGCGGCCGGGCCTTGTCGGCCAAGGTCGGCTCGTTGGGGTGGCCGATGGACGCGATCCGCACGGCGTTGTCCTGGAACAGGCCCTCGATCACCTGCATGCCCATCTCCCGGTCCAGGCTGTAGACGGCCTGGGTGGAGGGGTCGCGGAACATGTCGAGGATGCGCGCGGCATCATTGGCCACGGCCTGGCGGGTCTTGTAGACGTCGAACACGATTTGCGCGCAACTGAGCACCACCCCGACAATCAATGCCGAGAGCAGTACCACGCGTAGCAACTTCACCGACAAGCTGTTCTTGAGTTCCAGCTTCAAAGGGCCATTCCTTGTTGCGTGCAAGTGGCATCAATATGCCATTATCGTTGGCAATCCCGGTAGGCAGTCAAGGGGTAACAGGCTGACAACGGATGGCCAATGCAGACGCCTTCCAGTATGTCGGTTGGAACCGGCTCGCACTTGAGCGCCGTCCGGCATTTTTTCCTTTTTTGAATCTTAGCCTTATCCCGGATCCAGGCAAGCCCCCTGGCGCCAGGCACAAAAAAACCCGGCACAGGCCGGGCTTTTTCAGCAAGCGCGAAGCTTAGGCAGTGAAGGTCTTGCCTTCGAACTGCTCGGCGACGAACTTCCAGTTGACCAGGTTCCAGAACGCTTCGACGTATTTAGGACGAACGTTGCGGTAGTCGATGTAGTAGGCGTGTTCCCAGACGTCGCAGGTCAGCAGCGGGGTGTCGCCGTTGGTCAGCGGGTTGCCGGCGCCGATGGTGCTGGCCAGGGCCAGGGAACCGTCAGCCTTCTTCACCAGCCAGCCCCAGCCGGAGCCGAAGGTGCCGATGGAAGTCTTGCTGAACTCTTCCTTGAACTTGTCGAACGAACCGAACGCGGTGTTGATGGCTTCAGCCAGGGCGCCGGTAGGTTGGCCGCCGGCGTTTGGCGCCAGGCAGTTCCAGTAGAAAGTGTGGTTCCAGACCTGAGCGGCGTTGTTGAAGATGCCGCCCGAGGAAGTCTTGACGATTTCTTCCAGGGTCTTGCCTTCGAACTCGGTGCCTGGCACCAGGTTGTTCAGGTTCACGACGTAGGTGTTGTGGTGCTTGTCGTGGTGGTATTCCAGAGTCTCTTTGGAGATGTGCGGCTGCAGCGCATCGTGGGCGTAGGGCAGCGGCGGCAATTCAAAAGCCATGGTGATTCTCCTAATCAGGTCTGTTGCGGTGAGCGCAAGGCCGATCACGGGCGGCCAGATATACGCCGGCGAGTTTTTACTCTTTGCGGCGCAAGCTCTGGATCATAGCACCGGGGCTTGGGCATAACCACGCAACAACTGTGTGGGATAGAGGTTCCAGAGCGTTTAGGCATATATAAGTTGCGCGGCTACCGCGAACATCATGACGGCCACCATCAGGTCTAGCAGCCGCCAGGTGGCCGGCCGTGCCAGCCACGGCGCCAGCCAGGCCGCGCCCAGGGCCAGGGTGAAGAACCACAACAGCGAGGCGCTTGCGGCGCCGGCCACATAAGCGCTGGGCATGCTCTGCTGCGCGCCCAGGGAGCCGATCAGCAGAACGGTGTCCAGGTACACGTGGGGGTTGAGCAGCGTCACCGCCAGCGCGCTCAACAGCACCGCGCGCCGCGAGCGCTGGCCATCGCCGTCACCCTGTTGCAGGCTTTGGCTGGAACAGGCGCGGCGCAGCGCCTTCGCCCCGTACCACAGCAGGAAAACGGCCCCGCCCCAGCGCGCCACGCCCAGCAGCAACGGGCTGTGCGCCAACACGTTGGCCAGGCCGAACACCCCCAGGGTCACCAGCACGGCATCGCACAGCACGCACAGCAGGGCCACCGGCAGGTGATGCTCGCGGCGCAGGCTCTGGGCCAGGACGAACGCATTCTGCGTGCCGATCGCCATGATCAGCCCCGCCGCCACCAACAAACCGTTTACATAACTGTGCCACATGACATTCACGCTCCTCTGCAAGGCTTTGGAGTGTGGGGCCTGTTGCTGTATAAGAAAAACCAATACTGCTGATCGCTCATTAGGAATAGTGATGTTCGATTACAAATTGCTCTCGGCCCTGGCGGCGGTCGCCGAACAGGGCGGCTTCGAGCGCGCGGCCCAGGTGCTGGGGCTGTCGCAGTCGGCCATTTCCCAGCGCATCAAGCTGCTCGAGGCGCGCATTGGCCAGCCCGTGCTGGTGCGCGCCACGCCGCCGACGCCAACCGAAGTTGGCCGGCGCCTGCTCAACCACGTGCAGCAGGTGCGCCTGCTTGAGCGCGACCTGCAGGGCCAGGTGCCGGCGCTGGACGAAGAGGGCTTGCCCGAGCGCCTGCGCATTGCCCTGAACGCCGACAGCCTGGCGACCTGGTGGGCGTCGGCGGTCGGCCGTTTCTGTGCTGAGCGCGGGCTGCTGCTGGACCTGGTGGTGGAAGACCAGGAGGTGGGTCTCAAGCGCATGCGTGCAGGCGAGGTGGCCGCCTGCCTGTGCGGCAGCGAGCGGCCGGTGGCTGGCGCGCGCAGCCTGCTGCTGGGCGCCATGCGTTACCGGGCATTGGCCAGCCCCGAGTTTGTCGCCAGGCATTTCCCTGCGGGCTTCGATGCGGGACAATTGGCCCGCGCCCCGGCCCTGGTCTTCGGCCCGGACGACCTGCTGCAACACCGCTACATGGCCGCACTGGGGATCGACGGCGGCTTCATGCACCACCTGTGTCCTTCTTCCGAGGGTTTCATGCGCATGGCCGAAGCCGGCCTGGGCTGGGGCCTGGTGCCCGAACTGCAGGTGCAGCCGCAACTGGCGGATGGCAGCCTGGTGGAACTGATGCCCGAGCGCTGGATCGACGTGCCGTTGTACTGGCACCACTGGCGCCATGGCGGCCAGTTGCTCACTGACCTCACCGACCACCTGGCGCGCCAGGCCGGGCAGTGGCTGGTAACAACCCTTTAACGATACAAACGATGCGGAGCGCTTCATGAAAATTCTGGTGACCGGCGCGAGTGGCTTTATTGGCGGGCGCTTTGCCCGCCATGCGCTGGAACAGGGGCTGGAGGTGCGCGTCAGTGGCCGCCGGGCCGAAGGGGTCGAGCACCTGGTGCGCCGGGGCGCACAGTTCGTCCAGGGCGACCTCACCGACCCTGACCTGGTACGCCGCCTGTGCATCGGTGTCGAGGCGGTGGTGCATTGCGCTGGCGCCGTGGGCAACTGGGGCCGTTACCAGGACTTCCATCGCGGCAACGTCGAGGTCACCGAAAACGTCGTCGAGTCGTGCCTCAAAGAACAGGTGCGGCGCCTGGTGCACCTGTCCTCGCCTTCCATCTATTTCGATGGCCGTTCGCACCTGGGCCTGCGTGAGGAACAGGTGCCGCGGCGCTTCCACGATCATTACGCGAAGACCAAGTTCCTCGCTGAACAGAAGGTCTTCGGTGCAGCCGAGTTCGGCCTTGAGGTGCTGGCCTTGCGCCCGCGCTTCGTCACCGGGGCCGGCGATGTCAGCATCTTCCCGCGGCTGCTGGCGATGCAGAAGAAAAACCGCCTGAAGATCATCGGCAACGGCCTCAACAGGGTCGATTTCACCAGCGTGCAGAACCTCAACGAGGCGCTGATGAGCGCGCTGATGGCCGGGGACACTGCCCTGGGCAAGGCCTACAACATCAGCAACGGCAGCCCGGTGCCGATCTGGGACGTGGTCAACTACGTGATGCGGCAGATGAACCTGCCCCAGGCCACCCGTTACCGCGGCTACAAGCTGGCGTACACGGCGGCGGCGCTGAACGAAGGCGCCTGCCTGCTGTGGCCGGGGCGGCCGCAACCGACCCTGTCGCGCCTGGGCATGCAGATCATGAACAAGGATTTCACCCTCGACATCAGCCGGGCAAGGCATTATCTGGAGTACGAGCCCAAGGTCAGCCTGTGGTCGGCGCTGGATGAGTTCTGCGGCTGGTGGAAAGCCCAGGACCGCACCGGCAGCCGTTGAACCGGCGCGCGCCTGCGTGGTCGATCACTGCGGCCCGTGGGCGGGTATACTCGCACCGCTATTTAGCCATCATCGTGCTACATACAAGGTTTCCCCATGCGCAACGACGCCCGTGACGACGATTTTGACAATGTGCCCCGCCTGAGTGCCAAGGACGGGGATGACGACGACTTCGCCCCCGCCACCCCCGCCGAGCGCGACCGCACCACGGTGTATTCGCGCACCACGCCGGTGGTCAAGGTCAAGGGCCCCAGCACCGGTGGCCTGTGGGCCCTGGTGGGCGCGCTGACCATTGCCCTGGCCGGCCTGGGTTGGTGGAGCTTCCAGCAGATCTCGCTGATGGAGCAGCAACTGGTGGCCACCCAGGAAAGCTTCGCGCGCATCAGCGAGGAAGCCGCCGGGCGCCTGCAGGACATCAGCGGCAAGGTGGTCGCCACCGAGTCCAGCGCCACCACCGGCAGCGAGCAATTGAAACTGCAGATCAAGCAACTGCAGGCGCAGCTGCAGGACCAGGGCCGCCAGCAGCAGGGCGTGGCCGGGCAGCAGGGTGACCTGGGCAAGCGCCTGGACCAGGCCCTGGCCCAGGCCAGTGCCCAGCAGGCGGCGAACGAGCAGGTGCAGGCGCAGCTCAAGAGCCTGGGCGCAGACCTGGCGACCCTGAAGGCCGGCCAGGCCGACGGCGGCAAGCTGGATGCGCAGATCAAGGCGGTGGCCAATGACGTGGCGGCGCTGAAGAAGCAGGGCAACGTCGGCGGCCGCCTGGACAGCGTCGAGCAGGACCTGGTGGTGCTCAAGAGCGAGGTGGAGAACCGCCCGGCGCCGGCAGCCGGCACCAACACCGCCGAGTTCGACTCGTTCCGTGGGCAGACCACGCGCAACATCAGCACCCTGCAGAGCCAGATCCAGAACCTGCAGCAGCAGATCAATACCCGCCAGTAAATCGGCTGGGCATGAAAAAGCCCCGGTGCTCGCGCACCGGGGCTTTTTCGTTCAGGCCAGGCTTACAGCGTCGGGTAATCCAGGTAACCCTCGGCGCCCTTGCCGTAGAACAGTTCCGGCTTGGGTTCGTTCAGCGGCGCATCGGCTGCCAGGCGGGCCACCAGGTCCGGGTTGGCGATGTAGGGGATGCCGAAGGCCACGGCGTCAGCGGTGCCGGCTGCCAGGGCAGCGTTGGCGCTGGCCTTGGTGAAGCGCTCGTTGACGATGTACGGGCCACCGAAGGCTTCCTTCAGGGCGGCGCCGATGCTGTCGTCGGCCTGCTTCTCGCGGGCGCAGATGAACGCCACGCCACGCTTGCCCAGCTCGCGAGCCACGTAGCTGAAGGTTTCCAGGCGGTTGGCGTCACCCATGTCATGGGAGTCGGCGCGCGGTGCCAGGTGCACGCCCACGCGGCCGGCGCCCCACACGTCGATGCAGGCATCGGTCACTTCCAGCAGCAGGCGCGCGCGGTTTTCCAGCGAGCCACCGTAGTTGTCGGTGCGGTTGTTGGTGCTGCTTTGCAGGAACTGGTCCAGCAGGTAGCCGTTGGCGCCGTGCACTTCCACGCCGTCGAAACCGGCGGCCTTGGCGTTCTCCGCGCCCTGGCGGTAGGCCTCGACGATGTCGGCGATTTCAGCGGTTTCCAGCGCGCGAGGGGTCGGGAACTCGGTGATCGGGCGCACCAGGCTGACGTGGCCGGCCGGTTTGATGGCGCTTGGGGCCACTGGAGTCTCACCGTTCAGGTAGCTTTCATGGGAGACGCGGCCCACGTGCCACAGTTGCAGGAAGATGCGGCCGCCAGCGCCATGGATGGCCTTGGTGACGTTGGTCCAGCCACGCACCTGGTCGTTGGACCAGATGCCCGGGGTGTCGGGGTAGCCTACGCCCATCGGCGTTACCGAAGTGGCTTCGCTGAGGATCAGGCCGGCGCTGGCGCGTTGCACGTAGTACTCGGCCATCATGGCGTTGGGCACTCGGCCTTCGTCGGCGCGGCAGCGGGTCAGGGGGGCCATGATGATGCGGTTCGGCAGCTCGAGGTCGCCAAGTTTGATCGGATCGAAAATCGTGGTCATGGGACTAGCCTCACAGGGTTGGAGTTGGCAGGGGAATAACGGGCGCGCTCAGAGCTCCTGGCTCATCTGCTTGAGGAAGGCCTGGATGGTCTCCTCGTTGCGCTGGAAAAAGTGCCACTGGCCGACTTTGCGGCTGCTGATCAGCCCGGCGCGTTGCAGCGTCGCCAGGTGGGCCGACACCGTGGACTGCGACAGGCCGCAGCGCTGGTCGATCTGCCCGGCACACACGCCGATGTCGGTGCTGTGGTGCTGTTGGTCGGGGAATTCGACTTCAGGGTTTTTCAGCCAGTTGAGGATTTCTCGCCGTACTGGGTGGGCCAGGGCTTTTATTATTTCGTCGAGATCGATGGGCATGGCAGCAGTGCTCGTCCGGGTCAGCGTATATCGCGTTGGGACGAAATATATATCTGTAAATCGCGATATACAAATATGATCGAGCGCTATGCACAGGCTAAATCGGTATATCGAGTTATAACGATGCGCTCGCCAGGTGGTACGCTGGAGAGATGAACTATCTCGCGCACCTGCACCTGGGCGGCCAGGAACCTGAACAACTGCTGGGCAGCCTGTATGGCGATTTCGTCAAGGGCCGGCTGGAAGGGCAGTACGCGCCGCGTTTGCTGGCGGCCATCCAGCTGCACCGGCAGATCGATGCGTTTACCGATAGCCATCCGTTGGTGCTGGCGGCGTTGGCGCGCTTTCCTGCGGCGCGCCGGCGGTACGCGGGCATTATCCTCGATGTGTTTTTCGACCACTGCCTGGCCCGACACTGGCAGGATTACGCCGAGGTACCGTTGCACCAATACACCGCCGGGGTCTACCGGGTGCTGGCCGCCGAGCCGCAGTTGCCGGGGCGGCTGGCGCGCATGGCGCCGTACATGATCGCCGACGACTGGCTGGGTTCGTACGCGGAATTCGAGGTGCTGGAGCAGGTGTTCAACGGCATTGCGCGGCGGCTGTCGAAGCCGGAAGGGATGCTGGGAGCGATGGAGGAAGTGCGCGCGCTGTACGAACCCCTCACCGCGGACTTCCGCGCCTTCTACCCCATCCTCCAGCAGTTCGCCCGCCCGTAGCAGCTGCCGCAGGCGGCGTCCGAAAACACCACCGTGGCGCCTGGGGACGCGGCCTGGTGGCCGCTGCTACAGAGGTTACGCGGCTTCGGCCTGCTCGGTGGCCTGGCCAAACAACGCTACGCGCACCGCTTCCTGCGCCTGGAACGCCAGCGCCGCGCGCTCCATGCCCGCGCTGGGGATGGGCGCCAGCAGGTGGATTTCAACTTCGCCCACATCGTTGCTGAACAAGCGCATCAGGTGCGACAGCAGGTCGTCGTCGCCAATGAACGGCGCCAGCGGGTCGAGCGCGCCGTTGCGCAGGTAACGGATGGCCACCGGTTGCAGCGGCACCTGGGCCTCGATGGCGCTGGCCAGCAGGCGGCCGTGGAAGGTGCGCAGGGCCTGGCCGTTAGTGGTGGTGCCTTCGGGGAAGATCATCAACGAGCACTGGCTGCCCAGGTGGCGGGTCATCTGCCGGCGAATCAGCTGGCTGTCGCCCGAACCGCGGCGGATGAACAGGGTGCCGGCCTTCAGCGCCAGCCAGCCGGCGATCGGCCAGGCCCGCACTTCGGCCTTGGACAGGAACGACAACGGTGCCAGTTGGCCCAGCAGGGCGATGTCGGTCCAGGAAACATGGTTGCCCACCCACAGCATCGGCTGGGTAGGCAGGTTGCCGTGCACGGTCACGCGAAAGGGCAGGGCGTTGCTCAGGCGGGCCATGAAGAAGCGCGACCAGCGCTGGCGCCGGACCATCGAGTTGCGCAGGCGCAGGCGTTCATACAGGGTGAAGATGGCCGCCATGCCCAGGCCCAGGGCAACCACCAGCAACACCCGGGCGACGCGCGCGTAGACGCGCCCGCGTGCCATCAGACCGCCGCCTTGAAGTGACGGGCGTAGCGTGGGCAGAGGTTCTCGCGCTTGAGCAGGATGAACACGTCGGCCACCTGGAATTCCTCGTCCCAGCAGGGCTCGCCGCACACCTTGGCGCCCAGGCGCATGTAGGCCTTGAGCAGCGGTGGCATTTCGGCGATGACGTTGTGCGGCACGTCCAGCTCAGGCAATGGGTTCTTCGGTTCGGCGCGCAGGTGCTCGGTGCACAGGTAGCGTTCGCGCAGGCGCTGCATGATCGCCCGGGCCTGCACGCCGCCGTCCTGCATGGGGATGCTGGCGCAGCCCATCAGGTAGCTGTAGCCGCCTTCGTTGAGCACTTCGGCCAGTTCGCCCCAGAGCACGGCGATGGTGCCGCCGTTGCGGTAGTCGGGCGCCACGCAGGTGCGGCCGATTTCCAGGATCGGGCCCTGCAGGCCACCCAGGCCGTGCAGGCTGAATTCTTCTTCGCTGTAGAAACGGCCCAGGCCGTGGGCAGCGGTGTGGTCGAGCAGGCGGGTGGTGGCCACCAGTTCGCCGGTGCTCAGGTCGCGGACACCGATGTGGCGGCAGTGGGCGTCGTAGTCGTCCATGTCCAGGCCCAGTTCGGCACCCTTGAGCTTGGCGTTGAACTCGCCGCTGAATACATTGAAACGCAGGCTCTGGGCCTCGCGCAGGGCTTGGTCCCCGGTCAGGCGTTCGGCTTGCAGGCGACGTTCGGTGCGAGTAACGCCAGATAGAGCGATCTGAGTCATTGCCAGTCTCCAAAAGCCAGCCATGGGGTTGCGGCCGGTCCACTTTGTTGTGCAAGCTCAGCCTAGGTAGGCCCGGTGTCATCACCGTTAAGCTTTGGTGATGCTTGTATGACAGCCCCCAAGGAGCGCCCCATGTCCTGGCTCAAGTTGCTCAATGTGCGTGAACGCCTGCCGCTGGCAGCATCGTTGACTGATACCTATGCCGCGCTGCTCGAGCGCCTGGGGCCGGTGTCGCCGTTTGAATTGGCGGTGCTCGGCGGCCAGGCCGTGCACAGCCCGGGGCTGGCGTTCCTGGTGGGCTACCAGGCCGCGTTGCGGGTGTTGTGGCCCAGTGCGCCGCCCAGCCTGGGCGCGATCTGCGCCACCGAGCAGCACAGCCTGCGCCCGGCCGACCTGCAGACGCGCCTGGCGGACCTGCGCCTCAACGGCCGCAAGGATTTCGTCACCGCCGGCGATGCCGCCGACTGGCTGCTGGTGGCCGCCCGCAGCGAAAGCGCCGGGCAGGCGCCACGGCTGAGCCTGGTGGTGGTCTACCCCGGCGAGCCGGGCGTGCGCCTGGAGCCGTTGCCGCCGATTGCGCTGATGCCGGAGATCAGCCACAGCCGCCTGCACCTGGACAACGCCCTGTGCGAACGCCTGGCCGGGGACGGCTGGGACGCCTACGTCAAACCGTTCCGGAGCCTGGAAGACCTGTATGTGCTCAGCGCCATGCTTGGCTGGCTGTACGCCTGCAGCCAGGACCACGGTTGGCCGCAGGCGTTGCAGCTGCGCCTGGTGGGCCTGCTGGGCAGTTGCGCCGAAGCCACCCGCCAATGCGCGGACGCGGCGGCCAGCCATGTGCTGCTGGGCGGCGTGTTCGAGCAGTTCGCGGCGTTGGCCGGGCCCCTGGAACAGGCGTTCGCCAACGGCCCCGCGGAGCTGGCAGCAGTGTGGCAACGCGACCGCGGCCTATTGACCCTGGCCAGCGGTGCCCGGCAGAAACGCCTGGATAAAGCCGTGGAAGCCCTGGCCCTGTAGCCGCTGCCGCAGGCAGCGTCCGAGCGCGAATACCTGTCACATTCGCCTTCTACACTGCGCGCCATGCGCACACCCTGGCTCTGCCTCCTTGCTGTTTTCGCCCTGCCTGCCCTTGCCGAGGACTGGCCCGGCGAGCAATGGGCTCAGGCCCTGCAACCGCCCACGCCGGCGGTGCAGGCCCTGGCCGACTACGCCTTCCCCCCGCGCGATGACAGCACCCGTACCGGGGTGCGCACCGACGCCCTGGTGGTGATTCGCGACGGGCGCCTGGTCTATGAGCGCTACGCGCCGCCCTTTACCGCCGACTCCCTGCACAGCACCTGGTCGATCAGCAAAAGCCTGATGGCCTGCGTGCTGGGCGTCGCCTATGGCCAGGGCCGCTTCCAGCTCGATGACCCGGTAGCCACCTATTACCCGGCCATGGCCCGCCACCCCGAGGTGCACCTGGCCGACCTGTTGCACTGGGCCTCGGGGCTGGACTGGCAGGAAGACTACGAATACGCGCCGCTGTATTCGTCGGTGGTGGCCATGCTCTACACCCGTGGCCGTGATGACATGGCTGCGTTCACCGCCGGCCTCGACAGCTTTGCCGCGCCGGGCCAGGTGTTCCGCTATTCCAGTGGCGACAGCAACCTGCTGTCGGCGGCGCTGCAGCAGATGGTTGGCGCCCACGACTATCCCGACTATCCCTGGCAGGCGCTGTTCCAGCCGCTGGGCATTGAGCACGCGGTGTGGGAGGCGGACGGCAAGGGCGTGTTCGTGGCCTCGTCCTACGCCTACCTGCGCGCCCGCGACCTGGCCCGCGTCGGCCTTTTGATGTTGCGCGACGGCCGCTGGCAGAACCGGCAGCTGTTGCCCAGAACCTGGACGGCCTTCAACCGTCGGCCCTTCGACCACGCCGTCGCCGAGCCAGGCGAAGCCACCGGCGGTGGCCAGTGGTGGCTCAACCAGCCCGTGGGCAATGCCCCACGCCCCTGGCCCGACGCCCCGGCACAGACTTTCGCCGCGCTGGGCCATTGGGGCCAGGCGCTGTACGTGCTGCCCGAACAGAAGTTGGTCATCGTCCGCTACGGCGATGACCGCGACGCCAGCTACCAGCACAACCAGCTGCTGAAACTGGCCATCGCCGCGTTCGCCCAGGGCAAAGCGCAATGAGGCGCGGGGTGACGGTGATCATCGTGCTGGCCCTGGGCCTGTCCGTGTGGCACGAGCGCGTGGCGCTGCTGTCGTTTCCCGGCATCCTCAGCGCCTACAGCGCCAAGGAATACTGCTCGTGCCGCTACGTGATGGGCCAATCGGCCGGTTACTGCGCCGGTTACGTCAAACAGTGGTTGCCCTTGAGTGCGCTGGAAGATGACGCGGCCAACACCCGGGTGTCAGCGCGGGGGCTGGGGCAGGGCGCCACGGCGGTGTGGGCTGGCACGCGGCAGGGTTGTCGGCTGCAACGCTGAAATTGAACTTGCGTCACGGTTCCTGAGCAGGTTCACGGCGGCTTCGCCAGTCATTGATATAGCTCAGGATTTTCTCGGTGCCTTGCTCTGTCTCCAACAGCTCCATGGGAGGTCGCCCTCCCAGGAATGGGTTGGGTGCTTCCATCCATTTGAACGCTGCGCCTCGACTCCCTTTGGCATCTATCACCGGTCCAAGCACCTGCTTCAAGCGTTGGGGGTTTGCGTACCAGGACTCTGGCTTCAAGGTGGCCTGGCGCCCGCCGGCAATGACGCGAGGCAGCTGCGATGCTGCCAGTTCGCGGGTATCGATTCTTTTTCGAACCCAGTGGGCCAGTTTTACCAGTTCGCTGTTTGGATGCCGATGATGGCCGGTTGTGGGAATGACCAGACCTACTCGAACGGATGTATTAGCTCTGATCATTTCCAGTGCCGGAGCCAAGTCGGTGTCATTGGTCACGACAACGACCTGATCGACGGTGCCGGTCAAGGCATCGTGGTACGCGTGCAAGGCTAAATTCACATCTGATTGTTTTTCCTCCACCTTCCAGGCCAACCCGGTGTCGCAATCCTTGGGTAGGCGTTTTGGCTGAGTTGCACAGATCAGACGCACCTTCATGGGGTTTACAGCGTAGTACCCTTCGATTAGCTCGATGCGGGTGCCGTGGAGTTTTCGCAATGCGCTGTGATACCTGGCTTGGGATGAAACCGAGTCAGGATCGCTGGCCACGCTTTCAATGATTCGCGCTGTAAAGAACTTCAGGGAGGGCGCCGGAAGGAGTACCCAAGAGCGTGGGCGAAGCAGATCATCCGGTGCCAGGATGGAGGGCAGAATGTGCTGCTCGCATAGAGCTATCGGGTCAAGCCATTTGAACGCTGTGTTGCGCAGACAGCCGTAATAAAGGTTGTAGCCGTCGATGTAGATTCGGGTTCGCAGCGGCGTCGAAGCCGTTGGTCCATGCATTGACGATGCTCCATAAACGAAAAAACCGGCTTTCGCCGGCTTTTTCCCCCTCAAACCAGATGGTCATGCCACACCGGTTGCAAGGGTTAGTTGTTGGGACAGATTATTGCGCAGCCAAGCGCCAGGAGCAAGATGATAAAGGGTGGCTGGCTCTTGGGGTGTCCTTCTTGTGTTTCGGAATGAGACCTAATATTGGGCTCCGGCGTCAATTCGGAGCGCTTGTAATGTTTTTTGCTACCTGAGCGGTGCCCGGTTAAGGTTGGCCTGACAATCTGTAACCGGAGGTTGCATGGCCGGCCCCATCTTTCCCTGGCGCCCCGACAACCAGTTCGAACTGCTGGTCGACGGCCCGGCATTTTTCCCGCCCATGCTCGCGGCCATCGCCGCGGCTCGCGAGCAGGTCGACCTGGAACTGTACCTGGTGGAGTCTGGCCAGTGTGCCCAGGTGGTCATCCAGGCCCTGGCCGAGGCGGCCGGGCGCGGTGTTGCCGTGCGTTGCCTGTTCGATCATTACGGCTCGCTGGCCCTGAGCGCCGAGCTGCGCCAGGTGCTGATCGACGCGGGGGTGGAACTGCGCTGGTACAACCCGGTGCGATTGCGCCGTGGGCTGCGCAACCTGTACCGCGATCACCGCAAGATGCTGATTGTCGACCAGCAATGGGCGGCGGTAGGCGGCACCGGGCTGACCGACCAGTTCTGGCAGCCAGGCCAGCCCGACAGTGAATGGCATGAAGTGATGGTGCAGATCCAGGGGCCGCTGGTGGCTGACTGGCAGATGCTCTTTGACCGCCAGTGGCGCGCCAACCTGCGCCGCACGGCGTGGCGCCCGGCCACCCATTTCGGCCTGCCGCGCCTGCCCAGGGTGCCGGCCAGCGGTGCCGGCCTTGGGCGCGTGGCCTACGCCGATGCCCGCCAGCACCGGGACATCCTGCGGTCGCTGGTGCGCGCCATCAACAGTGGCCACCGGCGTATCTGGCTGGCTACGCCGTATTTCCTGCCCACCTGGAAGGTCAGGCGTTCGCTGCGCCGGGCGGCGGCGCGTGGGGTGGACGTGCGGCTGCTGCTCACCGGGCCACGCACCGACCATCCCTCGGTGCGCTATGCCGGGCACAACTATTACCCGCGGCTGCTCAAGGCCGGGGTCAGCATCTTTGAATACCAGCCGTGCTTTTCCCATTTGAAGATGGTGCTGATCGACGACTGGGTCAGTGTCGGCTCGTGCAACTTCGACCACTGGAACCTGCGTTTCAACCTGGAGGCCAATGTCGAGGCGCTGGACGCCTCGCTGACCCTGGCGGTGGAGCGCAGCTTCACCACCGACTTCCAGGCCAGCCAGCGCGTCGAGCTGGCGGACTGGCGGCGGCGCCCCCTGTGGGGCAGGGTGCAGCAACGGGTGTTCGGCTGGCTGGACCGGCTGACCATCACCGTGTTCGGGCGCCGCGAATGACACTTTCCGATGAGTAGTAACCGCGTATTACCCGGTGGCCAACCCAGGGGACTAACGTGTTAGGCGTGAAGTTATCTACGCTGTCTTATAGGAGTGTCACAGCATGGCCGCGAAAAAGATCCTGATGCTGGTCGGCGATTACGTCGAGGACTACGAAGTGATGGTGCCGTTCCAGGCCCTGCAGATGGTCGGCCACGTGGTGCACGCAGTGTGCCCGGACAAGACCGCCGGGCAGAGCGTGCGCACCGCCATCCATGATTTCGAGGGCGACCAGACCTACAGCGAGAAGCCTGGGCACAACTTCGCGCTGAACTTCGACTTCGCCCAGGTGCGTGCCGGCGACTACGACGCCCTGGTGATTCCCGGCGGCCGCGCGCCCGAGTACCTGCGCTTGAACGCCAAGGTGCTGGAACTGGTGCAGGCCTTCGACCAGAGCGGCAAGCCCATTGCCGCGGTGTGCCACGGCGCGCAGCTGCTGGCCGCGGCCGGCGTGCTGGAAGGCCGCGAGTGCAGCGCCTACCCGGCGTGTGCCCCGGAGGTGAAACTGGCCGGTGGCCGCTATGTCGACATCGAGGTCAACCAGGCCCACGTGCAGGGCAACTTCGCCACCGCCCCGGCCTGGCCCGCCCACCCCGCCTGGCTGGCGGGCTTCCTGGGGTTGCTGGGGACCCAGATCATCCTGTGAGGATTTGCCCATGTGCGAGCTCTACGTAAAAGCCGACCCCATCCTCTACGAGTCCCGCTCGCGCTCGCTGCGCATCCGCGGGGTGGTGACCACTCTGCGCCTGGAGAACCAGTTCTGGGACATCCTCAGCGAAATCGCCGAGGTGGACGGCATGAGCACCAACCAGCTGATCACCAAGCTCTACGAGGAGGTGATGGACTACCGTGGCGAGGTAGTGAATTTCGCCTCGTTCCTGCGGGTGAGCTGCATGCGCTATTTGACCCAGCGGCGCGCGGTGGCGGCGGTGCCGCGCGCGGCGTCGGTCGTACCGATGACCGCCCACGCCTGACCTGACCGCCCTGTAGCAGCGGCCGCAGGCCGCGTCCAACGCGTTCCGATTTTCCCGGCACACTGCGGCGAATCCGGACGCGGCCTGCGGCCGCTGCTACGGGGCCTTATAAAAAAGCCCGGCACACAGGCCGGGCTTTTTCAACGCAAGGCCTGCGGCCTTACTTCACTTCAACTGCCAGGCTTTCGCTGATCTTCTGCTGCCAGATCGCTGGGCCGGTGATGTGTACCGACTCACCCTTGCTGTCTACCGCAACGGTAACCGGCATGTCCTTGACGTCGAACTCGTAGATCGCTTCCATGCCCAGCTCTTCGAAGGCCACCACGCGCGACTTCTTGATGGCTTGCGCCACCAGGTAGGCCGCGCCGCCCACTGCCATCAGGTAGACGGCCTTGTAGTCCTTGATCGCCTCGATGGCCACCGGGCCACGCTCGGACTTGCCGATCATGCCCAGCAGGCCGGTCTGGTCGAGGATCTGGCGGGTGAACTTGTCCATGCGCGTGGCAGTGGTCGGGCCAGCCGGGCCAACCACTTCCTCGCGCACCGGATCAACCGGGCCGACGTAATAGATGAAGCGGCCTTTCAGGTCCACCGGCAGGGTTTCGCCGCGGTTGAGCATTTCCACCATGCGCTTGTGCGCGGCGTCGCGGCCGGTGAGCATCTTGCCGTTGAGCAGGATGGTCTCGCCTGGCTGCCAGCTCTGCACTTCTTCGGGCGTCAGGGTGTCGAGGTTGACGCGGCGGGCCGACGGGCCGGCTTCCCAGACGATTTCCGGGTAGGCGTCCAGGTCCGGTGCTTCCAGCTCCGCAGGGCCCGAGCCGTCCAGCACGAAGTGGGCGTGACGGGTGGCGGCGCAGTTGGGGATCATGCACACCGGCAGCGAGGCGGCGTGGGTCGGGTAGTCCATGATCTTCACGTCGAGCACGGTGGTCAGGCCGCCCAGGCCCTGGGCGCCGATGCCCAGCTGGTTGACCTTCTCGAACAGCTCCAGGCGGATCTCTTCGATACGGTTCTGCGGGCCGCGGGCCTTCAGCTCGTGGATGTCGATGGATTCCATCAACACTTCCTTGGCCATCACCGCGGCTTTCTCGGCGGTGCCGCCGATGCCGATGCCCAGCATGCCCGGTGGGCACCAGCCGGCGCCCATGGTTGGCACGGTTTTCAGCACCCAGTCGACGATCGAGTCGGACGGGTTGAGCATGGCCATCTTCGACTTGTTCTCGGAGCCGCCGCCCTTGGCCGCCACGTCCACTTCCACGGTGTTGCCGGGAACGATGGAGTAGTGGATGACTGCCGGGGTGTTGTCCTTGGTGTTCTTGCGAGCACCGGCCGGGTCGGCCAGGATCGAGGCGCGCAGCACGTTCTCGGGCAGGTTGTAGGCGCGACGCACGCCCTCGTTGATCATGTCGTCCAGGCTCATGGTGGCGCCATCCCAGCGCACGTCCATGCCTACGCGCACGAACACGGTGACGATGCCGGTGTCCTGGCAGATCGGCCGGTGGCCGGTGGCGCACATGCGCGAGTTGATCAGGATCTGGGCGATGGAATCACGGGCCGCCGGCGACTCTTCGCGCAGGTAGGCTTCGTGCATGGCCTGAATGAAATCTACCGGATGGTAGTAGGAAATGAACTGTAAGGCGTCGGCGACGCTCTGTATCAGGTCGTCTTGCTTGATCACGGTCATGCGGCGCGCTCCTCTTAAAGACGGGAACATTCGTTAAGGTATTTCGACACGTCGGGCGACCATCGAAACGACCTTTCAAGACGCGCCGGGCAGCTGCGACCGACGCAAAAAAGGCGCGGCAGTATACCGCACCTGGCGGCCACCGACACACGCCGATAGTCAAAGGCGGGGCGGTTATCGGCGCGCTGGAAAGGTAAAAAGCTGTACAGAACTGTTATACAGCGGTTGCAAATTTGGATAGTTATTTTTGACGGGTAGCACTAAAGTGGCATCTGGCCATAGCGCCGTTCGGTGCCAGGACGGGAAGGGATCCCTTTGAGCACGGTGAGTCAACGAGTGACCGACAAACTTCTACAGAAGCTGCTGATCAAGCGCTTCACCCTAGCCGCTGGCACGTACGTGCTGGTGCTGATGCTGACCTGGGTGGCAACGCTCAGCGACTACTTTCGCGCCTCGATCACCACCACGGTGGTCACCACGCTGTTGGTGATCGTGACCCAGGGCGCCCTGGCCCTGGTGTTTTCAAAGGGTTGGAACCGCCGCTTCCGCGACCCCAGCCTGACCGAGTTCCAGGTACTGCTGGCGCTGGGCTGGCAGACCTGGCTGATGGCCAACCTCGACGGTGCGCGTGGCACCTTCCTGGTGCTGTACCTGTTGATCCTGCTGTTCGGCCTGTTCCACCTCACGCGCCGGGTGTTCGTGCGCTGCGCCGTGCTGGTGTTCTTCAGCTTCGCCGGGCTGAACCTTTATGAAGGCTACCAACTGCAGCTGCCCGACCCGGGCCTGGCGGCCATTCAGGTGTGCGTGCTGTTCGTGGTGCTGGTGTGGCTGTGCCTGTACGCCAGCTACGTACAGGCTTCCCGCCAGCGCATGCGCCAGCGCCGCTACGCGCTGCAGGCGCACCAGGACACCTTGCGCGGCATGATGCGCCAGCTCGAGGACCTGGTGGCTACCGATGAACTGACCGGCCTGTACAACCGCCGCCACTTTCTCAGCCTGGCTGGCCGCGAGCTGCTGGCCATGAGCGCGGGTAGCCAGCATGGCCTGGCACTGATCGACCTGGACCACTTCAAGCGCATCAACGACGTGCACGGCCACGCCGCTGGCGACCAGGTGCTGCAGGTGTTCGCCGAGGTGGCCGCCGCCTGCCTGCGCGACGGCGATGTGCTGGCCCGCTACGGCGGCGAGGAATTCGTGCTGCTGTTGCCCGACTCCAACACCGAGCGCCTGAGCGTGTGCTGTGAGCGCCTGCGCCTGGCCTTCGCCACGGCCGAGCTGGGCGAGCTGAACGTGCAGAACCTGAGCCTGTCGGTGGGCATGACCCTGCTGCTGGAAGGCGATGACCTGGACGATGCGCTGCACCGCGCCGACCAGGCGCTGTACCGCGCCAAGCGGGCGGGCCGCAACCGCTGCGCGGCCGCCTGGGAAGCCGCCGATGCCTGAACTCACTGTTGGCCAGCAGCGCTGGTCGGTGGCGCCGGGCGAGAATCTGCTCGACGCCCTCAACGCCCAGGGCCTCAACGTGCCGTACAGCTGCCGCGCCGGCAGTTGCCACGCCTGCCTGGTGCATTGCCTGCGCGGCGAGCCGCTGGACCGCAAGCCCGAGGCGCTGGACGCCGGCAAGCGTGCTGAAGGCTGGCGCCTGGCGTGCCAATGCCAGGTAGTCGACGACCTCAGCGTGGCGGTGTTCGACCCCAAGGCCGACGGCCTGCCTGCGCAGGTGGAAAGCTGCGACTGGCCCAGCCCCCACGTGCTGCGGCTGCGCCTGCAACCGGGGCGGCCGTTGCGTTACCAGGCCGGCCAGCACCTGGTGCTGTGGACCGAGACCGGCGTGGCCCGGCCCTATTCGCTGGCCAGCCTGCCCCAGGAAGATCGCTTCCTGGAATTTCATATCGACTGCCGTCATCCAGGTGCCTTCGTCGACGTGGCGCGTACCTTGAAGGCGGGCGATACCCTGCGCCTGGGCGAGTTGCGTGGCGGCGCCCTGCATTATGACCCTGACTGGCAGGACCAGCCGCTGTGGCTGCTCGCGGCGGGCACCGGGCTGGGGCCGTTGTACGGGATTTTGCGTGAGGCGCTGCGGCAGGGGCACCAGGGCGAGATGCGGGTGATGCACCTCGCTCAGGACGCTGGGGAACACTACCTGGCGGCTGAGCTGCAGGTACTCGCCCAGGCACAACCCAGCCTGCAAGTGGACCTGCTGCTGCCGGAGCAGTTGGCCGCCGCGCTGGCGACCTTGCGCCCCCGCTCACGCCAGACCCAGGCGTTGGTCTGCGGTAGCCCGGCCACTGTCGAGGTCTTTGCCAAGCGCTTGTTCCTCGCGGGCGTACCGCGTAGCCAGGTATGGAGCGACGCTTTTTCCGAGCGTCGCCAGTAACCGCGGCCCGTTTGCAGCGTCAGCTGAGGCGCACCCCTGGTGCGACTACCGGGAAAGTATCCTGGTGTGTGCCGCGGGATGGTTCAGGGACCTGGCCGTTGAGACCATGGCGTCGCAGCCACGCGTGAAACTGGTTGCCTTCGACGTAGTAACCACTGGTGAGAATGGCATTATCCACCTCGATCAACACGTCATGGTACTCCGAGCGGCGGTCGGCAACACTGAAGCCACGGCCAGAAGCAAAGGTTGCGTCCAGGTGGCCATCGGGCAGCAAACGCAATAGCAGCCCCGCGTAGCCGCCCGCAACCCTCGCACTGCCAGCCACCACCAGGCGCCCTTCCTGCACCGCGACTGCCTGCAGCTCATCTACAGCTGTCGCGGGCAACGAGAACTTCAACGGCTGGCCGCCATTGAAGTCAGGGTCGGGTTTGCCAGCCGGGCTCAAGCGTGCCATGAGCCCATCGCTGGCAAGGTTGCCGAAAGCGAGCAGCCAACCATTGGCTTCCACCAGCAGGGCGCCGAACCTGGCCAGGTTGTCCGCTTCACCCACCGCGATGAAGCCTGGGGAGTTTTCCGGGCCGAACAGTGGGTCAGGCTGGCCACCGGAAGTGAATCGAGCCACGATCGCGTAGGCGGTGTCGCCATCGTTGCGCTGCGTCCGCCCGTGAACCAGGACCCTGCCATCCGCGAGCACCTGCAGCCCGTTGGGATCAATGTCCTGGCCGTTGACGGTGACGTGCACCACGCCTGTGCCATTGAAGGCCTGGTCGAAACTGCCGTCGGCATTCAAGCGGATCAGTTGCGTAGTGCCGGCGGAGTTGTCAGCCGTCGCCACCAGGGTCAGCATGAGTATCTTATTGTCGTCCGTCAGCGCGAAGTTGGTCCTGGAGGGGGGGCGGGTACCGCGGGCGCGAGAGGTTGCAGCCCTGCTCGAAGGTTGCGGCAACTCGAGCACCAGAATGCCATTGTCGCCGAAGGCGGTATCCGCAATGCCATCCAGGCTGTACCTGGCCAACGCCGGCTTGGTCAACCACCCATCAAAGAGGAAAACTTCCCCAGTCAGCACAATCTTGTCTTGATCCAAGGTGATGCCGTCGATGCCTGAAAAACCTTCCCAAAACTCGGAAAATTCCCCTATGACATATCCGCTGTTGTCAGGGCCGAAAGAGGTGTCGAATTCCAGCGCGTGGTTGACCCTCGCCAAGGCAAAGGTGCCCTCGAGCATCACGGCGATCAGTGTATGAGAGTCCCCCACGGGTTGCATGGCGATGATCTGGCCATCCAGATCGTCGACACCGGCGACGTTGGTCGCGGTGTGCGGGTGGACAGCATGGCGGATCAGCTGCATCAGCAGGTCGCGGATGGGCGGTCTGTTCGACGGGTGCATGGTCAAGCTCCAGGAGTTCGTCGCGACCGGTGTTGGCCGCGTTCGCCTTCGATTAAGCGCTGAAGGCGAATGGCGCGAAACTGTAAGAACTGACAGGTGCGTCTAGCGCGAAGCCAGCCTGGTACGCCGCCGCTCCGCCTGCCGCAGGCCATCACCCTCAAAACGGCGCACCCAGGCGTAGTACCCCTGCTGGTACAGATACCCCGCGGCAATGATGGCGCCATCGCGTTCCAGCCCCAGCGCCAGGTATTCCGATTCGTGCTCGGCGATCAGGTAGCCGGCGCCGTCGGCGAAGCTTGTGTCCAGCGCGCCGTCCGCTGCCAGTCGCACCAGAGTGCCCTTGTACTCGCTGGCGCCGGCGGTGGCCGCCAGCAGCAGGGCATCACCCTGACGAGCCACGGCCTTTACCCCGCTGACTTCGAACGGCAGCGTGACCAGCAGCGGCACGCCGGTGTTGAAGTCCGCGTGCGGGCTGCCGTCGGCGCGGCGGCGGGTCACCAACAGCTCGCTGCCGAAGGTGCCGGCGGCATGGATCTCGTGGTGGTCGTCGACGCTGACCTGGCTGAGCACAGTCCGGGTGCAGGCGTCGCCGATGACAATGAAGCCGGTGCCGTTGAAGGTCATGTCGCGGTGGCCATTGGCGTCGAACCGGGCGATCAGGCCCTGGGTGGCGCCTTCGTCGTCCGGGCAGGTGGCGCCGTACAGCAGCAGGTCATTGCCTTGACGGACGACACCCCGGGGCACCACGCCGCGGCCCTCGAACTGCACCTGGGCAAAACCTTGCTGGTTGAAGCTGGTATCCAGCGCGCCGGCCGCATCCAGGCGCACCAGGAACGCCCGGCCGTCGGGATGCTGCTCGCAGGCTTCGAGGAAAAACAGCACCACGCCGCCGTCGGCCAGCACCACGGGCGTCTGCGGGGTGAAGATCGCCGAGTGGGCGGTGCCGCGGTGCTGCTTGCGTGGCCGGCGGCGCGAATGGGGCAGTTCGAGGATGTGCTTGCCGTCGCCATTGAAGGACAGGTCCGGGCGGCCATCGGCGTGGTAGCGGGCGAGGGCGATGCGGTCTACATCGAAGTCGCAGGTGGCGCCCACCACCAGCACCTTGTCGCCTACCCAGGCAAGCTGGTTCACGGCAGTGAAGGCAAAGCCTGCGGTGTCGAAACTGTCGAAGAAATAGCCCCTGCCTGGCAAGCCGAAGCTGTCGTCCAGGGTCAGGTCGGCGTGCAGGCGGGCCACGCAGAACCCGTAGCCCGAATCGATCGCCACCAGCCATTGGTCGCTGCCCGGCACCTGGGCGATGGCCTTGATGTCGCCGTCGATATCCAGCACCTGATGCTCCAGTGCTTGGCTGAGTGCGCGGGGCAGGGGTAGGGGTGATTCGCGGTGGGTCGTTGTGCGTGAGTGCATGCTGCACCTCCCTATGTGGGTGAAATAAGCGGCTATTTCACCGCAGCCAGGGTGGCGCGCGGACCTGCTAGTTCTACAAGTATCGCGCTGCGCAGATCGCGCGCACTGTTGGGTTTTACTCATTTAACCGGAGCAAACTCTATGATTTACGCCCAACAATCCTTTGGACTTGACCCTGCTTTTGGCAAGCAGGGCATGGTTGTTTGCGATAAAACCCTGCTGGGGGACCTCGTTGCCAACAGTGTTTATTCCATGGCCGTGCGCGCAGATGGCTCGATAGTCGTGGCCACATCGGATGAACATCGCCAAGGTGGCCTGTTGATCGCGCTCGACAAGAATGGACAGCCAGACGGCCCTTCAGGCCATGCCCGTTACATCCACCTCGAATTCGAGGGCCATGAGTTCGAAGAAGGTGTAGGGGTGCAGGAACTGGCCGATGGCCGCCTGTTGTTCACCGCCTGGCTTGAAGGCGAAGGCGAGGCGCTGTGGGTGCCCGGTTTCGCCATGGTCAACGCGGATCTCAGCCTGGACACCAGCTTCGGTGACCAAGGCTTCACGGTGGTGCCTTTCGATGAGCTGCGCCAGGCGCGGGTGGCGAGCGCGGCGCAGGCTGGTGCTCGTCCAGCCGCGCAGGTGGGTGCTGTCATGGGCACCGCTGCTCACTTCGTCATTCCCTTCGTGGTCAACGACGAACAGACCTTTGTCATTCGCCTGCTGGCCAACGGCAAGCTGGATACCGGGTACCACGGCAGGGGCTATCAGGAAATCGTTCATGAAGGCAAAGCCTGCGAACTGCCGGCAGCCACTACCCTGGAAGACGGCCGCATGTTGCTGGCCGGGCGTTGCGATGCCAGGAAACAAACCTTGATCGTCGGCTTGACCGCACAAGGTGAAATCGATGCGAGCTTCGGCAAGGAGGGGGTTGCGTTAGTCGACCTTCCAGAGGCCCGCTTGCTATCGATCTTCCGGACGCCTGGACATACGCTGCTGGTCAGCGGCTTCCTTGCCACTGACGGCCTGCTGGCCAGCCTGCTGCCCGACGGCACCCTTGATCCTCAATTCAACCACGAAAAGCCGTTCTTGCTTGAGCCCTACGCTGCCCGCCTGCGCGTTGAACGCCTCGAGGCCGGGCTCGACGGCCTGATCTGCGGGGTGGGGCAGGATCACGCCGCGAACCTTGTGGAGTCCAAGGGTGTGCTGACCTGCCATGGCCTGGACGGCGCTCCGCATCCGTCGTTCGGCCCGCAAGGCACGTTGTTCGAGGACAATAGCCACGGGTTCTGGGACCTGAAGCTGCAGCACGACGGCAAATGGCTGGTAGCCGGCTCGCATTGGCCGTCGCGAGACGGCCTGGTGTGCCGCTATATGCACGCTAGCCGCTGAGCAGCGCCCCTCCATTCCAGTGCCGCGCCGTTGCCGAAGCTGCCGTCGAAACGCCCACTGGGCAGCAGCCCTGCGGCGAAGGCTCGTGGCCGAGACTGCTGCGTGGCGATGCCGGTGATCAAGCCATGGCCACCGGCGCGCTGCTGGATCGCGTCGGCCTGCAGCGCCTGGCACGCCACCGGCAGCACGCCGGCGTACCCAGGTTGGGGCAAGCCCTCGTCGTCCAGCGCCGTGACCGTCAGCAACTGGCTGTCGCTGCCGCTGGCGCAAAACCCCAGCAGCCAGCGGTCGCCTTGCGCCTGTGCCTGGCCCAGGCAGGTAAAGCCGCTGTCCTGCCTGGTGCCCCGCAGCCGGGCGAAACCCCCGTCGCCGTACGATGGGTCAAGCCTGCCGTTGCGTTCAATGCGGGCCAGGAAACCCTGGCGAATGCCATCGCGGATGTTCCACCTCACGCCACAGGCCAGCACGCGGCCGTCCCGGAGCAGGGCGAAATCGTGCAACAAAGTGTGCTGCCCAGGTACCTGGAACTCACGGTAGCCCCAGCCAATGTCCAGTCGGCCGCGGGCATCCAGGCGCAGCAACAGGGCCTGCCATTGAGCGCGTGGGTGAGACAGGCCGATATAGCTGAATTCGCCATCGTGGCGGCTGATGAGCCGCGGGGGCGAGGCCCGCGCCGTGGGCGTCGAGGGTGCAGCGCCGATGTCCAGGAGCACGCTGCCGTGGTAACCGAAATGGCCACAGGGTGCGCCAGAGGTGCCCAGCAACGTCGCTCGCAGCAACATCCTGCCGTTGCCACGCCCCAGCGTGGTCAGCAGGGACGTGCCGTTGGGCAGCTGCTGCCGGTACTCCAGCGGGTAGGGTTCACGCTGCATGGCCATGGGGCACTTCCCTGTGAGATGGTCCAAGGGCAGCGTGCCGGTCTTGCCACTGTCTTGCTACTGTCAGAAATACGGGTTTTCAATCATTCAGCCCAGCGTGGCTTGATAGAAAATCGACAAGGCACAAAAAAGCCCCCGATGCTCGCGCGCCGGGGGCTTCTGGTGTAGCGCCGGGCATTAAACCAGCGGATCACCGACGTGCAGGATCTTCATACCGTTGGTGCCACCGATGGTGTGGTAGCTGTCGCCCTTGGTCAGGATGACCCAGTCGCCTTGCTGAACCACGCCCAGCTTCAGCAGCTCGTCGACGGCGGCCTGGCTGACCTTGTCGGCCGGCAGTGCAGCCGGGTCGAAGGCGACCGGCACCACGCCACGGAACATGGCGGCACGGGCCTGGGTTTCGCGGTGCGGGGAGAACGCGTAGATCGGCACCGAGGAACGCAGGCGCGACATGATCAGCGGGGTGTAGCCGCTTTCAGTCAGGGCGATGATCGCCTTCACGCCCGGGAAGTGGTTGGCGGTGTACATCGCCGCCAACGCGATGCTTTCGTCGCAACGCTCGAACTGGGTGTGCAGGCGGTGGCTGGACTTCATGCTCATCGGGTGCTTTTCAGCGCCCTTGCAGATGCGGTCCATGGCCTGCACGGCCTCGATCGGGTAGGCGCCGGCAGCGCTTTCCGCCGACAGCATCACCGCGTCGGTGTAGTCCAGCACGGCGTTGGCCACGTCGGATACTTCGGCACGGGTAGGCATCGGGTTCTGGATCATCGACTCCATCATCTGGGTCGCCACGATCACCGCCTTGTTGTTGCGGCGGGCGTGCTGGATGATCTTCTTCTGGATGGCGATCAGCTCGGCGTCGCCGATTTCCACGCCCAGGTCGCCACGGGCAACCATGACCGCGTCGCTGGCGCGGATCAGGCCGTCCAGGGTTTCGTCGTCGGCCACGGCTTCGGCGCGTTCGATCTTGGCCACCAGCCAGGCGGTGCCGCCGGCTTCGTCGCGCAGGCGACGGGCGTATTCCATGTCGGAGGCGTCACGCGGGAAGGAAACGGCCAGGTAGTCCAGGTCCATTTCGGCAGCCAGCTTGATGTCGGCCTTGTCTTTCTCGGTCAGGGCTGGGGCGGTCAGGCCACCACCGCGACGGTTGATGCCCTTGTGGTCCGACAGCGGGCCACCGATCAGCACCGAGCAGTGCAGCGAGTCGGCGGTGGCGGTTTCCACGCGCATCACCACGCGACCGTCGTCGAGCAGCAGCTCGTCGCCCACGCCGCAGTCCTTGACCAGGTCCGGGTAATCGATACCGACGATTTCCTGGTTGCCTTCGGTCAGCGGGTGGCTGGTGGAGAAGGTGAACGCGTCACCGACTTTCAGCTCGATACGCTTGTTGGCGAATTTGGCGATACGGATCTTTGGACCTTGCAGGTCGCCCAACAGCGCGACATGGCGGCCCAGCTTGGCAGCGATGTCACGGATCAGGCGGGCGCGAGCCTTGTGCTCGTCCGGCGTGCCGTGGGAAAAGTTCAGACGGGCCACGTCCAGGCCGGCCTTGATCAATTGCTCGATCACTTCCGGCGAGTTGCTGGCAGGGCCAAGGGTAGCGACGATTTTGGTACGGCGAACGGTCATGCACTGACTCCTTTATTGAAGCGCAGCGAAAGGCTACTCCTCTCGGGCGCTGTAGTCATTGTTCCTCTGCACTACCTTGGTGGCATGGCAGTGGGCGATACTCAAGCAAGCCCCCCGGTCGAGCGGCACTGAAGAATTCCGCGGCCTGGTCGATAAACCGCTCAGGACAGGAGATACCCATGCGAATCCTCATCGTTTTAGCCCTGGCGGCCAGTGTCGTCGGTTGTACCCGTTGGTCGATGGACCATCACTTGGACGAAGCGTACCGCCAGTACGACTACGGCAACTGCAACAAGGTGATGCTGGAGTTGTCCCAGGTCGACCGTACCAGCCGCACGCGTCAATACGTGCAGCCAGAAGTGTCGCTGTTGCGTGGCCTGTGCCTGGAACGGCAGAACCTGTTCCTGGACGCTGGCCAGACCTACGAGTTCATCATCACCCAGTATCCTTACAGTGAATACGCTTATCGCGCCCGCGCGCGACTGGACACCTTGCAGCAGCTGGGGCATTACCGCAGTGCTGTCGCCGCCGCGCAACCCCAGGCTGCACGCTGACCCTGTGGGAGCTGGCTTGCCAGCGAGCTTTTGGTGGCCTCGACAGCTCGCTGGCAAGGCAGCTCCCATAGACTGTTCGTCGGGTGGGCTGGCGCTTGGTCGTTCTTCACTTTTAGCCGGGGTGGCCGGGTGAGATCATGGGCGGTGATCTTTAAACTGCGATGAGAACATGTTTACCGAACGCCGCATCGAGCGTCACCAGCTGCCGTGTTATCTGAAAGTCTTCAACCGTTTCACGGGTCAGCCCATAGGATTCCTGGGCAATGTCGACGAAGAGGGATTGATGCTGATCAGCAACCTGCCGTTGCTGGTTGGCCCGGATTTCGAACTGCAGATCAAACTACCCGATCAGGTGATCAACCTGACCGCGGCCTGCCTGTGGTGCCACGAAGACGTGACGCCAGGGCACTACGACGCCGGCTTCCAGCTGCTGCATGCCAATGCCGAGTACGAGCAGTTGGTAGTGGCGTTGCGTGATTACTTCAGCTTCCCGATGAACGAGTCGGCCTGACGCGTTCATGTGGGAGCTGGCTTGCCAGCGAGTTGTCAGGGCCGGAAAGCTCGCTGGCAAGCCAGCTCCCACACGCCAACCGGCCTACAACGTTCCCGCCTTCTTCCAGCTCAGGTAGCGCGTCACCAACTGCGCCCCCAGTTCCTGCGGCCGCGCATCCAGCACCGGTATGCCGTGGGCGCCCAGGCGCTCATGCAGCTGGGCGCGGGCGTTGAGGTAGTCGATGGTGCCGCAGTAGCCCAGCGCCTGCTGCCAGGTCTGCACCGGCGCCTGGCGCAGTTCGTCCAGCACTTCTTCGCGCAGGCTGGCCACCAGCACCCGGTGCTGGCGGCCGATGCGGCGCACCGCGCCCAGCAGTTGGTCATCGTCCTCGTCGCGCAGGTTGGTCACCAGCACCACCAGCGCCCGGCGCTTCTGCCGCGCCAGCAACCGTTCGGCCGCCGCCGCGTAGTCGGCCGGGGCCTGGCTGCTGTCCAGGTCGTAGACCGCGTTGAGCAACACGTTGAGCTGCGCCGCGCCTTTCACCGGTGCCAGGTGCCGCTGTTGTTCGCTGGCAAAGGTCGACAGCCCCACGGCATCGCCCTGGCGCAGCGCCACGTAGCTGAGCAGCAGGCAGGCGTTCAGGGCATGGTCGAAGTGCGCCAGTTCGCCGTCCTGGCTGCGCATGCGCCGGCCGCAGTCGAGCAGGAAAATAATCTGCTGGTCACGTTCATCCTGGTATTCGCGGGTGATGGGCATGCGCTGGCGGGCGGTGGCTTTCCAGTCGATCTGGCGCAGGGCGTCGCCCTCGCGAAACTCGCGCAGCTGGTTGAATTCCAGGCCCTGGCCACGGCGCTGGCGCTGGCGCACGCCCAACTGGCTGAGCAGGTTGTCCACCGCCAGCAGCCGCGCACCGTAGAGGCGGGCGAAGTCGGGGTACACCCGGGTGTTGTCGCTCACCGCGATGAACCGGCGCTGCAACCACAGCCCCAGCGGGCTGGGCAGCAGCACCTCGATGCGCTCCCAGTGGAAATGCCCGCGGCGCAGCGGCCGCAGGCGGTAGCCCAACTGGCTGTCCTGGCCCGGCTGCAGGTCGATGGCCTGGGGCAGGGCGTCGAAGCCCAGGCCGTCGGGCACGTGGTCGAACACCTGCAGGGTCAGCGGCCGGTCGAAATCATGGCTGATGTCCAGCCGCACCTCGCTCCAGCGGCCCAGCGGCAGGCTGCCCGGCACTTGCCGGTGCAGGCGCGGCGAGGGCTGGCGGTGCACCCGCCAGGCGTCCAGCGCGCCCAACAGCAGCAACGCCAGCAGCATGCCCCAGGCCACGCTGTGCAGCCCCTCGGGCAGCACCAGGCCCCAGGCATCCAGGCTGCCCAGGATCAGGTTGGCCACCAGCAACGCGCCGAGCCAGGCCAGCAGGAGCCGCGATGGTTTGATCACAGGCGCGGCGCTGCCACCTGGTCGAGCACCTGGCGCAGCACCTGGTCCACCGACAGGCCGTCGATATCCAGCTCGGGCGACAGCCGCACCCGGTGGCGCAGCACCGCCAGGGCGCAGCCCTTGATGTCATCGGGTATGACGAAATCGCCGCCGCGTAGCAGTGCGCGCGCGCGGCCACCGCGCACCAGCGCGATCGACGCCCGCGGCCCGGCGCCGATGGACAGGCCAGGCCAGCTGCGGGTGGCGCGCGCCAGGCGCACGGCGTAGTCCAGCACCTGGTCGTCCAGCGGCAGCTCGCTGGCGATACGTTGCAGGGCCACCACGTCCTTGGTCTGCAACAGGGTGCGCAGCGGCTGCACGTCGAGCATGTCGGCACGCACCGAACGGCTCACCTGGCGGACCATTTCCAGCTCCTGCTCGGCGTCCGGGTAGTCCAGCCGCAGCTTGAGCATGAAGCGGTCGAGCTCGGCCTCGGGCAGCGGGTACGTGCCTTCCTGTTCCAGCGGGTTCTGCGTGGCCAGCACCATGAACGGCTGGGCGATGGGCAGCGCCCGGCCTTCCAGGGTCACCTGGCGTTCCTGCATGGCTTCCAGCAGCGCCGCCTGGGTCTTGGCCGGGGCGCGGTTGATCTCGTCGGCCAGCAGCAGGTGGGTGAACAGCGGGCCCTTGCGCAGCTTGAACTGCTCGGTCTGCATGTCGTACACGGCGTGGCCGGTGATGTCGCTGGGCATCAGGTCGGGGGTGAACTGGATGCGCGTGAACTCGCCGCCAAAGCAGCGCGCCAGGGCCCGTACCAGCAGGGTCTTGCCCAGCCCCGGGACGCCTTCGAGCAGCACGTGGCCGCCGGCGATCAGCGCGGTCAGCACGTCTTCGATCACCGCCGGCTGGCCGATCACCGCCTTGCCCAGCTCGGTGCGCAGGGCCTGGGCCAGCAGGCTGGCGCGATGGCGCTGTTGGGCCAGGTGTTCGGGGGACTGGCTGGCCGGTGCGGGCACGGGCTGGTCGCGTTCGTCGTGGACGTCGTGGGTCGGGTCGCTCATAGGGCATTCCTGAGGGTTTGCAGGTGGGCCACCTGGCGGCTGAATTCGGCCGCGCCGAGGCGCTGTTTCAAGGGCGGGCGCAGGGCCTGGCCGATGGCGGCGGTGGGCTGGCGGGTCAGGCGCGACAGCACCTGCCACTGCTCGGCCACGGCCAGGCGTTCAAAACCGGGATGGCGGCGCCGGGCGCGGCGCAGTATGTCCTGCTGCAGGGCGCGCAG
Organism: Pseudomonas imperatae; assembly: GCF_057128625.1. Taxonomy (NCBI): domain Bacteria; kingdom Pseudomonadati; phylum Pseudomonadota; class Gammaproteobacteria; order Pseudomonadales; family Pseudomonadaceae; genus Pseudomonas; species Pseudomonas imperatae. Next base: position 390,045 of record NZ_JBSKHP010000001.1, read on the forward strand.
CAGACGGTCCTGGCCGGCGTTGCGCAGCAGGAACGCGGCCGTGGCCCGTAGGTGTTCGCGCAGCTGCCGGCGGGCCAGCGCCGGCGGCGGCGTGAGGGGGCCATGGCGCAGGGCGAAGTGCCAGGCGCCCAGCACCAGCAGCAGCGCCAGGCTGGCCAGCGCCTGGGGGTAGTGGCGCCACAGCAGGGTGGCCAGGCTGTCACGGGCGCTGCGGAACACCAGGGTCACGTCGGTGCCCTGGTTCAGGTACCACAGCAGCCAGGCGTTGTCGTAGCGGCGGATGGCGGCGTTGGTCCACAGGTCGGCGTCGGTGACCACGGTGATCAGCCCCTCGCCGTAGCGCAATTGCATCAGGTGCGTGGCGTTGCTGCTGTTGGCCCAGGACTGGGCCTTGTTGGCCGGGTCTTCCAGGTGGAAATCGGGGTCGAAGCTGAAGTAGGCCGGTGCCTGCTCGTTTTCCAGGTACAGCTTGGTCAGCTGTGGATAAGGATCGGGCTTGAGCTGGGGCAGGGCGGGCAGGTCGGCCGCCAGGAACTGCCGCAGTTGCAGGCGATCGAGCAGCAGGTCGCCGCTCATGGCCTTGTCGTCGTCCCAGAGCGCCTCGGCCACGAACAGCAGGCGGCCACCGCCGCGCACCCAGGCCAGCACGTCCTCAGCCTGGCGCGCGCTCATGGTTGCGCGGTCGCCCAGCAGCAACAGGCTCTGGCCTTGGCCGGGCAGGTGTTGCAGCACTTCCAGGCCGTTGGCCATGTCGGCTTTCAAGCCCCGCTGGCGCAGGAAGGTCTCGGCCGCCAGCCAGGGGTTGGCGCGGGCCTCGGGCGAGGGGCCATGGTCGACTGTTTCGTCATAGGGGTGCAGGTGGCGGGCCAGGTAGAAGCCGACAGCCGCCAGGGCGACCAGCACCAGCACGGCGACCAGCCAGGCGCGGCGGCGGTTCATGGCCGTGCCCCGCGCGCGCTGAACAACTGGCTCCAGTCGTCGCACAGCTGCATGGCCAGCGCCTCGCTGGGCAGGCGGTGGCCGTAGGCCAGGGCTTGCCAGTGGCGGGTCAGCACCTGGCTGAAGGCCTCCAGGGCCGGGTCGTGCAGCCCGGCGACCTTGGCCAGCACCTGGCCCTCGGTGTCCGCCTCGTGCAGGGGCAGGCGATAATCATGCAGCAGGCGGTTGAGCAGTCCACGGTACAGCAGCCCCAGGGCTTCGCGCGGGTTGCTGGCCCACAGCTGGCGGGCGTGGCCGGCGATGTCGTCGGGCAGGTCGTGGCCGCCCACCGCCAGGCCCCATAGCTGCGTGGGCAGCTGCGCTGGGGCAGGCGCCGCAGGTGCGCGCCGGCTAACGAAGGTGCGCAGCCAACTGCGGTAGCGCCAGGCCACCAGGGCGATGCCGGCGATCACTGCGCTCCACAGCGCCGCTTCCATGAACTGCGCCAGCCGCTTCAGCCAGGGTTGCTCCAGCAGGCGCTTGAGGTCCACGGGCGCAGGCTTGGCTTCATCCGGCTGGCCCAGCCGCCAGCGGTGCAGGGTCTGCTTGTTGCTGAAGGGCGGTTGCTCAAGGAGGGTCTTGATGTCCTGGCGTGCGGCCTGGCTGGTGACGGCCTGGTGCACCAGGCGTGGCTGGTCGAACGGGTTGGCTGCCGGCGCCGGTGCCGCTTCGCTGCGCGGGGCCAGGCCCAGCACGCCCATGGCCGCCACCAGCAACAGCGGCGCCACCCCGGCCAGGCGCTGGCGCAGGCCGCGCAACACCAGTTCGATGTCCCAGGCCTCCAGCTGCGTGCGGCGGTTCAGGTACAGGGTGAAACCGCAGGCCACGTAGATCGGCTCCCACAACACCAGCACCAGGGCGTAGAAGGCGTTGGTCAGGTGCTCCACCCACAGCCATTGGCCGTTGGCCGCCTCGATCAGGCGCCGCCAGCTCCATTCCACTTCCATCTGCTGCGGCACCATCAGGTAGAACAGGCTGATCAGGCCAATCCAGAGCGCGCCTTCCAGGTGCATGCCCACCAGGGTCAACCAGCGTGCGGTGCGCCCGGCGTGGGGGTCGAGCACTGCCAGGCGGCGCTGGCGCTCGATGCCGTCCAGGCCCTCCAGTTGCTGCACCGGCAGGTGGAAGCTGCGGCTCAGGCTCAGGCGCCGCCACAACAGGCTGGGCCACGGCTGCACCTTGAGCAGCCGTGGCCATTGGCGCAAGGCCTCGCCCAGGGTGGGCGGGTCGCTGAACAGCGCCTGGGAAAGAATGTGCAGCGGCAGGCGCTCGAACAGCGGCTTCAGCCACCAGAACAGAAACATCGCCAGCGACGGCGAGTCCCACAGCAGCAGGGTCAGCAGGGCGAACACCGGCAGTGTGACGATGGCCCAGCTGAGCATCAGCAGGCGCCGGTGCCGGCGCGCCAGCAGCACGCCCAGGTCCAGGGCCTCCCAGGTGTTGCGCGGGCGAATCGCGACGCTGGCGTCAGTCAGGCGCATGGTGACGTCCACCCAGGGTCAGGTAAATGCCCACCAGCAGCCACAGCAGGGTGCCCACCGTGTATTTGGTGACCGCGCTGAAGTCGGTGCGCGACGACCAGTACGCTTCGATGAACGCCGCGATCAGCAACATGGCGATCACCCCGTACACCAGCTGGATAGCCACGCCCGCGGCCTGACGCAGCGCCTGGCTGCGGCTCAGCCGGCCCGGCGCCACCAGCGCCCAGCCCAGCTTCAGCCCGGCGGCGCCGGAGAGGGCGATCGCCGTGAGCTCGAAGGCGCCATGGCCGATGACGAATGGCCAGAAGGTCTGCACGTAGCCGATCTCGGTGAGGTGGCCGGCCACGGCGCCGATCATCAGGCCGTTGAACAGCAGGAAAAACAGGCTGCCGAGGCCCAGCAGCAGGCCACTGGCGAAGGTCTGGAAGGCAATGCCGATGTTGTTCATGATGTAGTAGCCGAACATCATCCAGTCCTGCCCGGCCAGGCGCTGCGCGGCGGGGCCCAGGCGGGTCTGGTCGGGGTCGTACATGGCTTCGGTCTGGGCCACCCGGGCCGGCTCCATCAGGTTGTAGACCAGGTCGGGGAAGGCGTACACCAGCAACCCGGTCAGCAGCACACTGCCAAAGAACACCAGGCAGGCCAGCAGCACGAAGCGCCATTGCTGGCGCACCAGCCGCGGAAAACCGGCCAGCACGAAGGCGAGGATGCTGGCCCCCAGCGCATGGCGGCGCCGATACAGCTGCTGGTGACCGCGCAGGGCCAGCTGCTGCAGGCTGTCCACCAGGTGGCTGCTGTAGCCGCGCGCCTGCGCCAAAGCCAGGTGCTGGCACAGCCGCCGGTAGTCCTGGGCGAAGGTCTCGCTGGCCTCGGGGCGCGACTTGCCATGCTCCAGCAGCGTCAGCAGGTGTTCGAAGGCCAGCCACTGGGCTTGGTGCAGCTGTTCGAATTGGCTCTGCTTCATGTTGGCCCCAGCAGGCCACGGGCGATGCCGTTGATGCGTGCCATGGCCATGGCCGGGCTGACGTCGAGGCTGGGCGCGGCGATGGCGGCCAGTTCGGCGAGGCGCTCGGCGGACAGCTCGTCCTGGCGCTCGGCCAGGCTCAGCAGCGCACGCTGCTCGGTGAGGGTCAGGGCGAAGGGCGCGGCAATGGCCTCGGCGGCCGGCAGGCGCGGGCGCAGGTTCGGTTGGTCGCGGTACACCACCAGGGTGCCCGCCGCCAGGTCGCCCAGGCGTTTGAACGCGGGGTGTTGCAGGCAGCTGATAGCGCCCAGGAAATAGCCGAACGGCAGCATGTCCACCACCCGCAGCAGGTTGCGCAGCAGCGAGGCCGACCAGCCGATGGGCGTGCCGTCGTCCTCCACCACCCGCAGGCCCATGGCCTGTTTGCCGGGCGAACGGCCCTGGTTGAACACCTCGAACAGCACCATGTACCACCAGTTCACCAGGAACAGCAGCATGGCGCCCAGCCCCACGCCCAGGCTGCCCAGCCACACCAGCACAGTAAACAGCACGCCCAGCAGCAGGCCGCGCAGCAGCAGGTCGATGGCGAACGCCAGGCTGCGCACCACCAACCCGGCCGGGCGCAGGCTCAGGTCAATGCCTTCGGGGGTTTCGATCTGGTAGCGGGTGTCCACTGGCGGGACCAGCATTGCATTCCGTCGCGTCGCTGTGGTGTGGGGCATGGATGCCTTGGGTGCGGGGCCGATGTTGACTGCGTGCCTTCCGATCCTAGCTACCCTGGGGGGCCGAAGCAACCTGACATTCATGCATGGCTGGTCCCGCTGGCCGCTAACGCCTAGACTTTGCCGACTTTGTGCACAGGAACACCCCGTGAACTCCAGCATTTTCTGGTACGACTACGAAACCACCGGCATCAACCCGCGCAGTGACCGCGCCCTGCAGGTCGCCGGTATTCGCACCGATGCCGACCTCAACGAGATCGACGAACCGATCAACCTCTATTGCCAGCCCAGCGACGATATCCTGCCGCACCCGGCTGCCTGCGTGATCACCGGTATCACCCCCCAGCGCCTGGCCGAACGTGGCCTGTGCGAGGCCGAGTTCATGACCCGGGTCAACGACCAGATGGCTCGCGCCGGCACCTGCAGCGCCGGCTATAACACCTTGCGCTTCGATGATGAAGTCACCCGCTACAGCCTCTACCGCAATTTCTTCGACCCCTACGCTCGGGAGTGGCAGGGTGGCAACACCCGCTGGGACCTGATCGATGTGGTGCGCACGGCCTATGCCCTGCGCCCCGAGGGCATCGTCTGGCCGCAGGTGGACGGGCGGGTCAGCATGAAGCTGGAGTTGCTGACCGCAGCCAACGGCATTGATCACGGCCAGGCCCACGATGCATTGTCCGACGTACGGGCCACTATTGCGCTTGCACGCCTGATTCGCGATCGACAACCTAAATTGTATAACTGGTTGTATCAGCTGCGCAGTAAAACCAAAGTGCTGGACCAGGTTCGCTTGTTACAGCCGTTGGTACATATTTCCGGACGTTTTTCCGCCGAGCGCAATTATTTGGGCGTGGTGCTGCCGTTGGCCTGGCACCCCCGTAATAAAAATGCGCTGATTGTCTGCGACCTGCATTTTGATCCACGGCCATTGTTGGACGAACCTGCGGAAGTTTTGCTTCAGCGCTTGTACACCCGCCGAGATGAAATGCCCGAAGGGCAATTGCCGGTGCCGCTGAAGCTGGTGCATGTCAATCGCTGCCCGGTGTTGGCGCCGTTGGCGGTAGTGCGCGAGGAAGATCGGCAACGCCTGCAATTGGATATGGCCCTTTATCTGCAACGCGCCGAGCAGTTGACTCAGGGGCAGGCACAATGGCGGGACAAACTCGCGAGCCTGTACGGCGAGGAAGCCTTCAGCACGGTGAGCGATCCGGAGCAACAGTTATACGATGGCTTTATCGGTGATCGTGACCGGCGCTTATGTGAGCGGGTGCGGACACTGGATCCGCATCAACTGGCGCTGGAAAACTGGATGTTCGATGATGAGCGGCTGCCCGAATTATTGTTCCGCTATCGAGCACGTAACTTCCCTGATACGTTGAACGAAGAAGAGCGCCAGGCGTGGGCAGACTTCTGCCGCCGGCGTTTGACCGATCAGTCATGGGGCGCGCCCAATACCCTCGAAGGCTTCGCCCAGGCCCTGGCGCAATGGCACCCCCAGGCCACGCCGGCGCAGGCGCAGGTGCTGGCCCAGTGGCAAACCCACGTGGCCGGGTTGCAAGCACGGCTGGGCCTATAACACTTTGTTCCGGGCATAAAAAACGCCAGCTATCAGCTGGCGTTTTTTATGCGAATCGAACGGCCCGGGCGGAATCAATTAGCCCAGCAGAGTTGCCCAGCCTTCGACGACGTCGCCGCCCCACTTGGCTTTCCACTCTTTCAGGGTCTTGTGGTTGCCACCTTTGGTTTCGATGACTTCACCGTTGTGCGGGTTTTTGTATTGCTTAACTTTACGAGCGCGCTTGGTGCCGGTGACTTTAACGGCGGCGCCACGTGGAGCCTTGTTCAGCTTGGCTTCAGGATCCAGCAGCGCGATGATGTCACGCAGGGATTTCTGATATTCGCCCATCAGGGTACGCAGTTTGCCTTCGAATTCCAGCTCGGTTTGCAGTTTGTCGTCTTGCGACAGGTTCTTCAAACGAGCTTGCAGTTCTTTGATGGCTTCTTCTGTGGCGCGGTATTCGTTGATCAGGGACATGAGCAGGACCTTGTGAATGCTGTGTGTCAGGGATACTTGGCTCAATAATAGTCATAGCTTTTGATCAAGTAAACATTAAAGCGCCGATGCCTTCACAAATGACGTTATTTTAATCGTGACCAGTGGTAGCTATTTAAGTTTGAACGGTCAGTTATACGCCAATGTCGCTGGCCATCGCGTCGGTGGCCAGGGGATAACCCTTATCGATGCAGGGATATGCAGGCGCCGGTGGCCTGCCGATGCAACGAATACTGCAGTTTCCTCGAGTGTCCGCTAGAATAGCCGCCTTTGCGAAGTCTTGGAGTTTTCCCTCATGCGCACTTTTCGGCTGGTTATCGCTTGCCCGGACCGCGTTGGCATTGTTGCCAAAGTCAGTAATTTCCTGGCTTCCCATAACGGCTGGATCAATGAAGCAAGCCACCACTCGGACGACCAGAGTGGCTGGTTCTTCATGCGTCACGAGATCCGTGCCGACACCCTGCCATTTGGCATAGAAGCCTTCCGCGAGGCGTTCGCGCCCATCGCCGAAGAGTTCTCCATGGTGTGGCGTATCACCGACACCGAACAGAAGAAGCGCGTGGTGCTGATGGCCAGCCGCGAGTCCCACTGCCTGGCCGACCTGCTGCACCGCTGGCACAGCGACGAGCTGGACTGCGAGATTGCCTGCGTGATCTCCAACCACGATGACCTGCGCAGCATGGTCGAGTGGCACGGCATTCCTTATTACCACGTGCCGGTGAACCCGCAGGACAAGCAGCCGGCGTTCGCCGAAGTGTCGCGCCTGGTCAACCATCACCAGGCCGACGTGGTGGTGCTGGCCCGCTACATGCAAATCCTGCCGCCGCAGCTGTGCCAGGAATACGCGCAGAAGGTCATCAACATTCACCACAGCTTCCTGCCGTCGTTCGTGGGCGCCAAGCCGTACCACCAGGCCTCCCTGCGTGGCGTGAAGCTGATCGGCGCCACTTGTCACTATGTGACCGAGGAACTGGACGCCGGGCCTATCATCGAACAGGACGTGGTGCGCGTCAGCCACAGCGACAGCATCGAGGACATGGTGCGGTTCGGCCGTGACGTCGAGAAGATGGTGCTGGCCCGTGGCCTGCGCTACCACCTGGAAGACCGCGTGCTGGTGCACGGCAACAAGACCGTGGTATTCAACTGACCCTGGCTTGAGCAGCGAGGCAGCCCCATGAGCGACCCCCGCGACAAGGCGGCTGCCACGCCCCCGCCCACCCTGGGCGAGGGCTGCCTGGCCCGTTACGACCCCGACGCCCTGAGCGACGAGGACGGCACCGAGTTCCCCGGTGCCGAGGCCTTGTGGGAGCAAACCCACCCCGAACCCCCTTGAAAACCACCGCATCCGCGCCGGACGCCACGTAGCAGCGGCCATAGGCCGCGTCTGCAAGCACCGCGCATGCCCAGGCACATCGGGGCGGTGCCGGACGCCGCCTGCGGCAGCTGCTACGTGGAATACATCAGGCCGCGTCCGCAGGCAACGCGCACGCCCAGGTATACCGCAGCGGTGCCAGACCCCGACGTGCAATACCCTCGTAGCAGCGGCCATAGGCCGCGTCTGCAAGCACCGCGCATGCCCAGGCACATCGGGGCGGTGCCAGACGCGGCCTGCGGCCGCTGCTACGTGGAATACATCAGGCCGCGTCCGCAGGCAACGCGCACGCCCAGGTATACCGCAGCGGTGCCAGACCCCGACGTGCAATACCCTCGTAGCAGCGGCCATAGGCCGCGTCTGCAGGCACCGCGCACGCCCAGGCACACCGCGGCGCTGCCGGACGCCGCCTGCGGCAGCTGCTACGGGGTTGGGCGGTGTTTGAGGCGGCGCAGCAGCGGGCCGCCGACCATGGTGGCGAACACCGGGCCGCCGGCAATCAGGTAAAAGTAATAGGTCACCACCCGCCAGATCAGGATCGCCGCCGCCGCGCTGGCCTTGCCCACCATGGGCGCCAGCAGCGCCGCCGAGGTCAGCTCGGCCGCGCCGGCCCCCCCGGGCAGCAGGCTGAATTGGCCAGCACTCAACGACAGCATCTGGATCAGGAACGTCCACGCCCACTCTACGTCCGCCCCCAGCCCGCGCAACGCCAGGTACAGCACGCTGTAGCGCACGCCCCAGTGCAGGCAGGTCAACAGGAAGACCTTGGTCAGCACCGGCCGTGGCAGTTTGCAAGTGTCGGCGAAGGCCTCGAGGAAGCGCAGCAGCTTGCGCGCCCAGCGTCGGCGCTTGGCCACTCCCACGCCGAGGCGGCGCAGCACCTGGCCGTTGCAGCGAATGACCTGGCGATGCCAGCGTACCAGCGCCAGGCCCAGGGCCGTTGCTCCCAGCATCAGCAAGGCACTGAGGGTGAGCAGCCATTGCAGGCCATGGTTGAGGTGGTGAAACAGCGCGTAGAAAAATATCCCGGCCAGCGCGCACAGGAAGAAGGCCAGGTCGCTGAGCTGGTCCATGGCGAACACCGCGCTGGCCCGCGCCGGCCGCACGCCGAAGCGGCCGAGCAACGCCAGCAGCGTCAGCGGCCCGCCGCTGCCACCGGGGCTGGCGCAGATGGCGAACTCGGTGGCCATCACCGTGCCCAGGCAGCGCCGCAGGGTCAGTCGGTCCGCCAGGGCGCCCAGCAACAGGCGCAGGCGCAGGGCGTTGATGCACCAGCACAGGCCGATCATGGCGAACATGGCGGGCCACAACAGCGGCGGGAAGCGTTGCAGTCGCCCGAGCATCTCGGCACCGCCCAGCCACAGCGGGATCAGCACCGCGACCGCGATGGCTGCCGCCAGCCACAGCCAGCGTTTCATGCGGCGCGGCGGGCGACGGCCTGGCGTTGCACCCAGGCCAGCTTGGTCAACGGCTGGCGCCCCTGTTGCAGCAGGCGTTGCAGGGTGTCCAGCCAGTACTGTCGCGAATAATCATGACGCATGTCCACCGGGTGCAGGCCCAGGCGTATGCACGAAGCCTGCTGCCACTGCTGCTCGCGCCAGTCGCTGAGCACCTTGGACAGGCCGCGGCGCCAGGCGCTGCCGGCGCTCCACACCAGGCCCGGAGCCTGGATCTCGGTGAAATCGGGCAGCCGATACAGGTGTTGCGGACCACTGGTATAGCTCAGGGGTAACCGTTGCAATGCGCGGCGGGTGCCTTCGCTCATCAGCCACGCCGGGGCAACGAAACCTTCGACCGGCCAGTCGTTGCGGGCGAACACTTCCAGGCCCGCTTCCAGGCGCATCAGCGCGTCGGCCTCCGACAGCTGGTAGAACTCGCCTTCCCAGGTGTACACCCGGCGCATGAAATACTCGCGCGGGGTGTGCGGCATGGGGCCGTCGTCGGCGTGGTAGAAGCCGTGCAACGCCAGTTCGTCGCCGCGGGCCAGGCGCAGGTCCATCATGCGCCGGAAGGCGGGGAAGTTGTGCAAGTGGTTGTGGTGATGGAAGTCCGGCACCACCAGCAGGGTCATGGGTATGTCGCCCAGGGCATCGACCGCGTCAACGAAGGGCTTGTAGTCTTCCCAGCTTTGCGGGGACACGTCGTGCAGCACCAGTAACACATCAGCCATGGCGAACCACCTTGCGGGCGCTGGTGCCAAGCACCGCGCGGTAATGTTCCAGGAGCCCGGCCACCACGGTGTCCCAGGCGTAATGCTGCTCGGCGTGCAGGCGCGCGCGACGGCCCAGGTCGCCACCCTGGGCGAACAAGTCGCGCACCGCATCGGCCATGGCGTGGGGGTCGTTGGCGCGGCACAACAGGCCGCAGTCCGGTTGCACGATTTCGGTGAACGCGCCGGCCGCGACCGCCACCACCGGGATGCCACTGGCCATGGCTTCGAGAATCACCAGGCCGAAGGTCTCCTGGTCGCCGGCATGCAGCAGCGCGTCGGCGCTGGCCAGCAGCCTTGCCAGCTCGTGGGCAGGGCGGAAGTTGTCCATCACCGTGACGTTGCGCGGCACGCTGGCCGGCATGTGCGAGCCCACCAGCAGCAGGTGGTACTTGGGACCCAGGCGCTTCATGCACTGCAGCAGCACCGGCAGGTTCTTTTCCTTGGAGCCGCGGCCGGCGAATATCAGCAGGCGCACGTCGTCGCCCAGGCCCAGTTCGGCGCGCAGGCCGGGGTCGCGGCGCTGGGGGTTGAAGGTGGCGAGGTCCACGCCCAGGCGCTGCACATGCACATTGCCCACGCCCAGGCCGCGCAGCTTGTCGGCCATCACCTGGCTGGGCGCCAGCACCCGGTCGAAGTTGCCGTACAGCTTGCTGACGTAGGCCTCGACGTTGGGGGTGAACCAGTTGCCCATGCGGTTGCTCACCAGCAGCGGCAGATCGGAGTGGTAGAAGCCGATGACGGGCACGTCCAGCTGGCGTCGCGCGTCGAGGGCGGCCCAGGCGGTGAGGTAGGGATCACCCACCTCGATCAGGTCCGGTTGCAGGTCCTTGAGCACGTTGCGCCAGGGCGCCAGGCGCAGGGGGAAGCGGTAGCCATTGCCAAAGGGCAGGGCGGGGGCCGGCACCTGGTAGATGCCGTTGTCTTCATTCAAGGCCGGGCCGGGTATCAGCAGGCTGTGGCGAACCCCGGGCGTGACCATCAGGCGACGGTGTTTGGCATCAAGATAGGTTCTCACGCCACCGCTGGCGGGGGCGTAGAACATGGTGATGTCAGCGATATGCACGATCGGTATCCCTGCGCAGTGTCATTCCCTTAGGTTGACCGCTGGCAGGGACAGTTGTTTCATCCGCATGTGGGAGCTGGCTTGCCAGCGAGCTTTTGTGCCCGAACAGCTCGCTGGCAAGCCAGCTCCCACAGGTTTCAGGCTCAGATGCGGAAGCTGCCCACCAGTTGCTTGAGGCGGGTGGCCTGTTGTTCCAGGTCCGAGCAGGCGCGCAGGGTGGAGTGCAGGTTCTCGATGCCTTCCTGGTTGAGGGTGTTGATCTCGTTGATGTCCATGTTGATGGAGTCGACCACGGCGGTCTGTTCCTCGGTGGCGGTGGCCACCGACTGGTTCATGCCGTCGATCTCGCCGATGCGCACGGTCACGCTGCCCAGGCGCTCGCCGGCCTGGTTGGCGATGGACACGCTGTCCTGGCTGTGGCGCTGGCTTTCGCCCATGGTGCTCACCGAGGCGCGAGCGCCCACTTGCAGCTCCTCAATCATGGCCTGCACCTGCTGCGCCGATTCCTGCGTGCGGTGGGCCAGGTTGCGCACTTCATCGGCCACCACCGCGAAGCCGCGGCCGGCTTCACCGGCACGCGCGGCCTCGATGGCGGCGTTGAGCGCCAGCAGGTTGGTCTGCTGGGAGATGCTGGTGATCACCTCCAGGATCTGGCCGATGTTCACGGTCTTGCTGTTCAGCGTCTCGATGTGGCCGCTGGAGGTGCTGATCAGGTCCGACAGGCGGTTCATGGCCTGGATGCTGTTTTCCACCACTTGCTGGCCTTCCTCGGCCAGGCGCCGGGCGCTGGTGGCCTGTTGCGAGGCTTGCGCGGCGTTGTGGGCAATTTCCTGGGCGGCGGCGCCAAGCTGGTTGATCGCCGCGGCCACGCTGTTGGTGCGGTTGGATTGCTCGTCGGAGTTGAGCATCGACGAGTTCGAGGCCGCGACCACGCGCAGCGCCACTTCGTTGACCTGCTCGGTGGCCGACGACACCTCGCGGATCGAGCCGTGGATACGTTCGACGAAGCGGTTGAAGGCGCGGCCCAGCATGCCGAACTCGTCGTTGCCGTTGATCTGCAGGCGGCGGGTCAGGTCGCCTTCGCCTTCGGCGATGTTTTCCATGGCACGGATCATGGTGTGCAGCGGGCCCATCAGCACGCGGATCAGCATGCCCAGCAGGGCGATGATGATGACCACGGCCACCACGGTGGCGATCATGGCCGAGGTGCGGAATTGCGACAGCATGGCAAAAGCCTTGTCCTTGTCCACGGACAGGCCGATGTACCAGTTCACCGAGGGCAGGCCCTTGACCGGGGCGAAGGTGACGATGCGCGTCTTGCCGCCAATCTCCACTTCATGCAGGGCGCTGTCGAGCTTCAGGTCGCTGCCCGGTGCCATGTCGTTGAGGGTCTTCATCACCAGGTCGCGGTTGGGGTGTACCAGGATCTTGCCGTCGGCACTCACCAGGAACGCATGGCCCATGCCGCCGAAGTCCAGCGAGCGGATGATCTTGTCCATGGTGTCCAGGCTCAGGTCGCCGCCCACCACGCCCAGGTTGGCGTTGCCCTGGTTGGCCGCCTGCACGATGGAGATCACCAGCTTGCCGGTGCTCATGTCGATGTAGGGTTCGGTCAGCAGTGGGCCACTGGTCGCCAGGCCGCTTTTGTACCAGGGCCGTACGCGCGGGTCATAGCCAGCGGGCATGGTGGCTTCTGGCTTGTTATAGAAGTTGCCCTGGGGATCGCCCAGGTAAATATTGAGGAAGTTGTTGTTGAGCGTCGGTTGTTCCAGCACGCGGTTGACGTTGGCCGGCTCCGGGTTCAGGCGGATGTTTTCCACCACGTTCTGCACCAGCAGGATACGGCCGCCCAGCCAGTTGCTGATGTTGGTCGAAGTGACGTCGCCCATTTCATGCAGGTAGCTTTCCAGGTCCTTGCGGATCGCATTGCGTTGCAGGTAATCGTTATACAAGGTGAACAACGCAAAGGCGGCCAGCACGATAAGCGAGGCCGCGATGAGAATCTTGTGGCTGAATCTCAGGTTTTTATTCATGGGGGATACGATCCGCTAAGGTCTTAATTCGGGGCAGGTGGATTAAGCAGTGCCTTCATCCCTAAAAGGCGGGGCGAACGTTTTTTAAAGTTTGGGTCTTCCACCCGCTATATCGACTGCGGCGCGAGAAAACTTAAGCGAGGTGACGAAATGCCTGACGTTGCGCAATTGCTCATCGGGGCCGACCAGGCCGGCCAGCCCCTGGGCCAGGACCTGCGCCTGGCCAACCGTCACGGCCTGATCGCCGGCGCCACCGGCACCGGCAAGACCGTCACCTTGCAGCGCCTGGCCGAAGGTTTCAGCGACGCCGGGGTGGCGGTGTTCGCTGCCGACATCAAGGGCGACCTGTGCGGCCTGGGCGCGGCGGGTGCGCCCAGCGGCAAGATCGCCGAGCGCATCGCCGGCATGCCGTGGCTGCAGCATCGGCCCCAGGCCTACCCGGTGACCCTGTGGGATGTGCACGGCCACAGCGGCCACCCGCTGCGCACCACCTTGAGCGAGATGGGGCCGTTGTTGCTGGGCAGCCTGCTGGAACTCAACGACAGCCAGCAGGCGGCGCTGTACGCGGCGTTCAAGGTGGCCGACCGCGATGGCCTGCTGTTGCTGGACCTCAAGGATTTGAAAGCGCTGCTGGGTTACCTGCGTGACAACTCCCAGGTGCTGGGCGACGACAGCGCGCTGATGACCACCGGCTCCAGCCAGGCCCTGTTGCGGCGCCTGGCCACCCTGGAACAGCAAGGTGCCGAAGCGCTGTTCGGCGAGCCGGCGCTGCAACTGCAGGACCTGCTGGCACCGGCCGCCGATGGCCGCGGGCGCATCCACCTGCTGGACGCCAGCCGCCTGGTGCACGAGGCGCCAAAGGTCTACGCGACCTTCCTGCTGTGGCTGCTGGCCGAGTTGTTCGAGCAACTTCCCGAGCGCGGCGACGCCGACAAGCCGCTGCTGGCGCTGTTCTTCGACGAAGCGCACCTGTTGTTTGCCGGCACCCCCAAGGCGCTGCAGGACCGCCTGGAACAGGTGGTGCGGTTGATCCGCTCCAAGGGCGTGGGCGTGTACTTCGTTACCCAGTCGCCGGCCGACCTGCCGGACAACGTCCTGGCGCAGCTGGGCCTGCGCGTGCAGCACGGCCTGCGGGCGTTCACCGCCAAGGAGCAGAAGGCGCTGAAGGCGGTGGCCGATGGTTTTCGTCCCAACCCGGCGTTCGACAGCCTGGCGGTGCTGACCGAACTGGGCATCGGCGAAGCGCTGGTGGGCACCCTGCAGGACAAGGGCACCCCGGCCATGGTCCAGCGCGTGCTGGTGGCGCCGCCGCAGTCGCGCATCGGGCCGTTGAGCGAAGCGGAGCGCGCGGCCATTATCGCCGCCTCGCCGCTGGCGGGGCGTTATGACCAGCCCATCGACCGGGAATCGGCCTATGAAATGCTGCTGGCACGCAAGGCGCCGGCGCCCCAGGAAGCGGCGCCCACAGAGCCGAGCCTGGCGGACAAGGCCGGGGAACTGCTGGGGGGGGTAGCGGGGCAGGCGTTGAAGTCGGCCATGCGCCAGGCGGCGAACCAGCTGGGGCGCGAGTTGGTGCGGGGGCTGATGGGGTCGTTGTTGGGCGGCAAGAAGCGCCGGTGAGCGTGATGTTCGCTGTAGCAGCGGCCGCAGGTCGCGTCCAAGGCGCCGCGCTTTCCCCGGCACGCCGCAGCGAAACCGGACGCAGCCTTCGGCAGCTGCTACGGGTTTGCTTCAGGCATGAAAAAGGCGCCCCGGGGCGCCTTTTTCAACAGCGGTGGTTTTACGCCACGACTTTCGACGACAGCCAGAACAGCCCGGCCGCCAGCGCCATCGACGCCGGCAGGGTCAGCACCCAGGCCAGCATGATGGTCTTGATGGTGCCGCCCTGCAGGCCGCTCTTGTTCGCCACCATGGTGCCGGCCACGCCCGAGGACAGCACGTGGGTGGTCGACACCGGCAGCGCAAAGACGTTGGCCAGGCCAATCGACAGCGCCGCGGTGATCTGCGCCGACATGCCCTGGGCGTAGGTCATGCCCTGCTTGCCGATCTTCTCGCCGATGGTCAGCACCACGCGCTTCCAGCCGATCATGGTGCCCAGGCCCAGGGCCAGGGCCACTGCAACCACGACCCAGAAGGGCGCGTATTCGGTGGTGGTGGTCAGGTCCTTGCGCAGTTTCTCCAGGTCCGACTTCTCACGCGAATCCAGGGCCGGCAGCTTGCCGACCTGGCGCGCGGTGTCATCCAGGCACAGCAGGTAGCGGCGTACTTCGATGCGCTTCTCGGCGGGCAGGGTGTGGTAGTCGGACACGCCGTTGAGGGTGGTCATCAGCGCATTGATGGTCGGCTCGGTCTGCTGCGGCTCGCAGCGGAACTGGTCCGGCAGGTCGCCGCTCTGGGCCTTGCCCAGGGCCAGGTACTCGCCCAGGGTCGCTTCGTTGCGCTTGTAGAACTGGCTCAAGTGCACGGTGGCGTCGCGGGTGCGTTCGATCTGGTAGGTGGTGCTGCTCAGGTCCAGCACGAACTGCGCCGGCACGATGCCGATCAGCACCAGCATGATCAGGCCGATGCCTTTCTGGCCGTCGTTGGAACCGTGCACGAAGCTCACGGCCATGGCCGAGACCACCAGTACCAGGCGGTTCCAGAACGGCGGGTGCTTCTTGGAGTCGGTCCGTTTGCGCTCGTCAGGAGTCTTGTGCATGTTCGACAGCGGGCGCCAGGCCTTCAGCGCGATCAGCACCAGGGCGGCCAGGAAGAAGCCGACGATGGGTGAGACCACCAGCGAGGCGCCGATGTCGATTGCCTTCTGCCAGTTCACGCCCTTGCCCAGCGGGATGTGGTTGATCATGGCGTTGGCCAGGCCCACGCCCAGGATAGAACCGATCAGCGTGTGCGAGCTGGACGACGGAATGCCGAAGTACCAGGTGCCCAGGTTCCAGGCGATGGCGGCGGCCAGCAGCGAGAACACCATGGCCAGGCCCTGGCCGGTGTTGACGTTGATCAGCAGCTCGACCGGCAGCAGGTGAACGATTGCGTAGGCAACGCCCACGCCGCCAAACAACACCCCCAGGAAGTTGAAGGCGCCGGAAAAGAACACGGCCAGGTGTGGCGGCATGGCTTTGGTATAAATGACTGTAGCGACCGCGTTGGCGGTGTCATGAAAGCCATTGATGAACTCGAAAGCCAGGACAAAGGCGAGAGCGAAGAAAAGGCTCACCAGTACCCAGGCGTCGACTCCGTGGAATAAATCAATCATGAAGGTTTTCTGACCCGGTCATAAGGGGGCGCGATTATGCCAGAAAACCCCGGAAATCGATGCCCCTGCTGCTCACTGGTAACAAATTTCGACAATTTGGTCAGGTCGACCGAGCGCTTCCCGCCTGTGGCTACAGGCAGGGCGGGGCCGCTAAACAGCGGGCTTTGGCGGGAAAAACGCAACCTCGAGCGCCTGTTCAGGCACCCTCAAACGGGCGTATGAAATTTCCCTGTCACCCGATAGTCATCACTCGGTCATGATGCGTGCCGCACCGGGCACGCCATCAGAGTGCGATCAGGCGTCAAGGTTCCTCGCCTTTCAAATCCTTTTCGATTTTCTGGATTTCCTGGGCGAACGCCTGGTCGAGCAGGGTGGCCCGCTTGCGCCACGGCTTGCGTTCCGGCTCGGGCTGGGCGGCGTAAGTGGTGACTTCGCCACCGTAAACTTCCTTGTAACGTTGTTCCTGGCGCTCAAGTTCCGCGCGCAGTTCATCTTTCGTCACATTGTTACCTAATGGTCCGTTGTATTCCGGTGTTTGCGCACTGCCACGAGGGGCAGGCGGCCACGTCACCAGAACGGGGGCTGTCGTAGCAACAGTCTGGTTATTGGTCGAGGCCGGCAGTGGGGTGCCGGACATGCATGGGCGGGGTGGGGTGGCCCAGGCAAGGTGTTTGCCGCCGTGAACTAAACTATCACGAGGCTTACGGAAAATATTATAGCAACCCGTGCAGATAACACTATCGGCACGGTAACGACGTATCTGCAAGTTTCGTGTGTTTTTTGTTACGGCGATAAACAACGGTTTGAACAACAACGCTGTTGCAAGATGCCTTCGGGCATACCAGGGCAGCCGCAAGGAAAGAAAAACGGCCTTGCCTGGGCAAGGCCGTGCCTGGGACTTCTTTGGTGGGTACCTGACCAGTCTCTCCAAGAAGCCACATGGTGGCAGTGAAAAGGTATAAGCAACCCGTCGAATCGTCAATTGCGATTATCGGCCAATCGTTCGATAATCGCCCTTCGGGAACGCTTTTTTCTCAGGCAGCGGTGCCCGTCGTACTGATTGACCATGCAAAGGACCCGGAATGAACGATCAACTGCGCAATTCATTCACTTCACTGGCCCCGCCCATCGTGGCGTCGCCGGCCAAGCGTATCCAGGCCTTCGCCGGCGATCCGGACTTCATGACCTCGCTGGCGCGCGGGCTTGCCGTGGTGCAGGCGTTCCAGGAGCGCAAGCGCCACCTGACCATCGCCCAGATCAGCCACCGCACCGAGATCCCTCGTGCAGCCGTGCGCCGCTGCCTGCACACGCTGATCAAGCTGGGCTATGCCACCACCGACGGGCGCACCTATTCGCTGCTGCCCAAGGTGCTGACCCTGGGCCACGCCTACCTGTCGTCCACGCCGCTGGCGGTTACCGCCCAGCCGTACCTGGACAGCATGAGCGAGCAACTGCACGAGGCCTGCAACATGGCTACCCTGGAAGGCGACGACATCCTTTATATCGCCCGTTCCGCCACCACCCAGCGGTTGATCTCGGTGGACCTGGCGGTGGGCGGGCGGCTGCCGGCCTACTGCACGTCCATGGGCCGCATCCTGCTGGCGGCACTGGACGACGTGACCCTCAAGGACTACCTCGACCACGTCGAGCTGCAGCCCAAGACCAGCCGCACCCTGACATCGCGCGAAGCGCTGCTCGAATGCCTGCAGCTGGTGCGCCAGCAGGGCTGGTGCATCGTCGACCAGGAACTGGAGCAGGGCCTGCGCTCCATCGCCGTGCCGGTGTACGACGCCTCGGGCCAGGTGCTGGCCGCGCTGAACGTCAGCACCCACGCCGGCCGTGCCAGCCGCACCGACCTTGAACAGCGCATCCTGCCGATCATGCTCAACGCCAGCCGCGGCCTCAGCGCGCAATTGTTCTCCTGAGCCACCCAGCGGTTGCTGTTCGATAAACGCACAGATCCACGTTTGTCGAATTGCGCCGCGCAGCGCTGCTGATTAATGTCGCCCGCACAGGTCGAGCCCGACTCGACCCTTCCAATAATAAAGTGCAGAGGTTGACCCCATGACTCCGATCCCCTTCGTGCGCCTGCGATCCTGCGGAACCTGACCCCCCCTTTCAGCTATTCTTTTGAATATGCGGCCCCGTGCCTGCATACGTGCGCTTGCGCGTCTCTTGCGGAAATAAAAATAATGAATCGTCCCCAAACCGCTGTAGGGAACTGCCTCGATGTGCAGTCCTTCATCAACGCCCAGCCGCTGTCTCGCTACCAATGGCGAGTGGTCATCCTGTGCTTCCTGATTGTCTTCCTCGATGGCCTGGACACCGCCGCCATGGGCTTCATCGCCCCGGCGCTGTCCCAGGACTGGGGCATCGACCGCGCCAGCCTCGGCCCGGTGATGAGCGCCGCGCTGATCGGCATGGTGTTCGGCGCCCTGGGCTCCGGCCCGCTGGCCGACCGCTTCGGCCGCAAGGTGGTGCTAGTCGGCGCGGTGCTGCTGTTCGGCGCCTTCAGCCTGGCGTCGGCCTACAGCGGTAACGTCGACCAGTTGCTGGTGTTGCGCTTCCTCACCGGCCTGGGCCTGGGCGCCGGCATGCCCAACGCCACCACGCTGCTGTCCGAGTACACGCCCGAGCGCTTCCGCTCGCTGTTGGTCACCAGCATGTTCTGCGGCTTCAACCTGGGCATGGCCGGCGGCGGCTTCATTTCCGCCAAGCTGATCCCGGCCTACGGCTGGCACAGCCTGCTGCTGGTGGGCGGCCTGCTGCCGATCGTGCTGGGCGTGGTGCTGCTGGTGTGGCTGCCTGAATCGGCGCGCTTCCTGGTGGTGCGCAACCGTGGCACCGACCGCATCCGCAAGACCCTGGCGCCCATCGCCCCGGCGGTGGTGGCCGAGGCGGGCAGCTTCAGCGTGCCGGAACAGAAGACCGTGAAGGGCCGCAACGTGCTGGCGGTGATCTTCTCGGGCACCTACAGCGCCGGCACCCTGCTGCTGTGGCTGACCTATTTCATGGGGCTGGTGATCGTCTACCTGCTGACCAGTTGGCTGCCGACGCTGATGCGTGACAGCGGCGCCAGCATGGAACAGGCCGCCTTCATCGGCGCGCTGTTCCAGTTCGGCGGCGTGCTCAGCGCCGTGGGCGTGGGCTGGGCCATGGACCGTTTCAACCCGCACAAGGTCATCGGCACCTTCTACCTGCTGGCCGGCGTGTTTGCCTACGCCGTGGGCCAGAGCCTGGGCCACATCACCGTGCTGGCGACCCTGGTGCTGGTGGCGGGCATGTGCGTGAACGGCGCGCAATCGGCGATGCCATCGCTGGCCGCGCGTTTCTACCCCACCCAGGGCCGCGCCACCGGCGTATCGTGGATGCTGGGCATCGGCCGCTTCGGCGCCATCCTGGGTGCCTGGATGGGCGCGACCCTGCTGGGCCTGGGCTGGAACTTCGAACAGGTGCTGACCGCGTTGGTGATCCCGGCGGCGCTGGCCACCACGGCCGTGGTCATCAAAGGCATGGTCAGCCACGCTGACGCGACCTGAGTGTTGATTCTTGTGGGAGCTGGCTTGCCAGCGAGCTTTTCGAGGCCCCAAAGCTCGCTGGCAAGCCAGCTCCCACAAAGTGCATAGCAAGGCAAGGATTGGTTCGGTGATCGCACACAAGGTCGATTATCGGATTGTTTCAACAAATTCGGCAGCTTACTCTGCTACCCATTCCGGCGTGCCCCTCGCGCCTTTTTTTATTCTGAGCTGCCACCGCTCACGGCCCGTTACCAGGAGAAGATTGATGCGTGAAGTATTCATCTGCGACGCGATTCGCACCCCCATCGGCCGTTTTGGCGGTGGCCTGTCCACCGTGCGTGCCGATGACCTGGCGGCTGCGCCCATCAAGGCCCTGATCGAACGCAACCCGCAAGTGGACTGGACCGCGGTGGACGAAGTGTTCCTGGGCTGCGCCAACCAGGCCGGCGAAGACAACCGCAACGTGGCGCGCATGGCGCTGCTGCTGGCCGGCCTGCCCGAGTCCATCCCTGGCGTTACCCTGAACCGCCTGTGCGCCTCGGGCATGGACGCCATCGGCACTGCCTTCCGCGCCATCGCCAGCGGCGAAATGGAGCTGGCCATCGCCGGCGGCGTCGAGTCCATGTCCCGCGCCCCGTTCGTGATGGGCAAGGCTGACGCGGCCTTCTCGCGCAACATGAAGCTGGAAGACACCACCATCGGCTGGCGCTTCATCAACCCGCTGATGAAGGCCCAGTACGGCGTGGACGCCATGCCACAGACCGCCGACAACGTCGCCGACGACTACAAGGTTTCGCGCGCCGACCAGGACGCCTTCGCCGTGCGCAGCCAGCAGCGCACCGCTGCCGCCCAGGCCGCCGGCTACTTCGCCGAGGAAATCGTGCCCGTGCGTGTTGCCCATAAGAAGGGCGAGACCATCGTCGACACCGACGAGCACCCACGCGCCGACACCACCCTGGAAACCCTGGCCAAGCTCAAGCCGGTCAACGGCCCGGACAAGACCGTCACCGCCGGCAACGCCTCGGGCGTCAACGACGGCGCCGCCGCGCTGATCCTGGCCTCGGCCGAAGCCGTGAAGAAGCACGGCCTCAAGCCACGTGCCCGGGTGCTGGGCATGGCCAGCGCCGGCGTTGCCCCGCGCGTCATGGGCATCGGCCCGGTGCCAGCGGTACGCAAGCTGATCGAGCGCCTGGGCGTGGCGGTCAACGATTTCGACGTCATCGAACTCAACGAAGCCTTCGCCAGCCAAGGTTTGGCCGTGATGCGCGAACTGGGCCTGGCCGACGACGCCCCACAGGTCAACCCCAACGGCGGCGCCATTGCCCTGGGCCACCCGCTGGGCATGAGCGGCGCGCGCATCGTCATGACCGCCTTGCACCAGCTGGAGAAAACCGGCGGCAAGAAAGGCCTGGCGACCATGTGCGTCGGCGTTGGCCAAGGCCTGGCACTGGCCATCGAACGCGTCTGATACAGAGCAGTCCGGTTACCCGAAACGCCCATCGGCCTCCACGCAAGGCCGCTGGGCTTTCGGGTAATTGTTTTGTTGAGGGAGGTTGTTACGGTATATGTCTTACCAGTACCAACCTTAACGAGTGATAAGAACATGACAACAACTCACTACACCGGCGAAGAGCGGAGCAAACGCATCTTTGCAATCGTCGGCGCTTCCTCGGGCAACCTGGTCGAATGGTTCGACTTCTACGTGTATGCCTTCTGCGCGATTTACTTCGCACCGCATTTCTTCCCGTCCGCCGATGCCACCGTGCAGTTGCTCAACACCGCAGGCGTGTTCGCGGCCGGCTTCCTGATGCGCCCCATCGGCGGCTGGATCTTTGGCCGCGTGGCCGACCGCCACGGCCGCAAGAACTCCATGATGATCTCGGTGCTGATGATGTGCGCCGGTTCGCTGGTGATCGCCTGCCTGCCAGGCTATGAAAGCATCGGCCTGTGGGCCCCGGCCCTGCTGCTGTTGGCGCGCCTGTTCCAGGGCCTGTCGGTGGGCGGCGAATACGGCACCACCGCTACCTATATGAGTGAAGTGGCCCTGCGTGGCCAGCGTGGCTTCTTCGCCTCCTTCCAGTACGTGACCCTGATCGGCGGCCAATTGCTGGCCGTGCTGGTAGTGGTGATTTTGCAGCAAGTGCTCAGCGAGGACGAACTGCGTGCCTGGGGCTGGCGTATTCCGTTCGTGGTCGGCGCCATTGCCGCGGTGATCTCGCTGCTGCTGCGTCGTACCCTGAAGGAAACCACCAGCGCCGAGACCCGCAAGGACAAGGACGCCGGCAGCATCGTCGGGCTGTTCCGCAACCACACCCCGGCCTTCATCACCGTGCTGGGCTACACCGCCGGCGGCTCGCTGATCTTCTACACCTTCACCACTTACATGCAGAAGTACCTGGTGAACACCGCGGGCATGACCGCCAAGACCTCCAGCTTCGTGATGACCGGTGCGCTGTTCTTCTATATGTGCATGCAGCCACTGTTCGGCATGCTGGCCGACAAGATCGGCCGTCGCGCCTCGATGCTGTGGTTCGGTGCCTTGGGCACCTTGTTCACCCTGCCGATCCTGCTGGTGCTGAAGACCGTGACCAGCCCGTTCCTGGCGTTCGTGCTGATTACCCTGGCCCTGGCCATCGTTAGCTTCTACACCTCGATCAGCGGCCTGGTAAAAGCCGAGATGTTCCCGCCGCAGGTGCGCGCCCTGGGCGTGGGCCTGGCCTACGCCGTGGCCAACGCCATCTTTGGTGGTTCGGCGGAATTCGTCGCCCTGAGCTTCAAGACCGGCGGCAACGAAAACGCGTTCTATTGGTACGTGACGATCATGATGGCCATTGCCTTCCTGTTCAGCCTGCGCCTGCCCAAGCAGCCGTCGTACCTGCATCACGATCACTGATCCAGCCAGCGCGCGCCTGACACGGGCGCGCGCCTTTAAGGAAGGTTTATGAGCGAGAGACCGAGCAACCAACTGTTCGACGCCTACTTCAGCGCCGATGCCATGCGCGACATTTTCAGCGACCGTGGCCGCGTGCAGGGCATGCTGGATTTCGAAGCGGGCCTGGCCCGTGCCGAGGCCCGCGCCGGGGTGATTCCTGCTGAAGCGGTGGCGCCGATCGAGGCGGCCTGCCAGGCCTCTCGCTACGATTACCAGGCGCTGGGCCAGGCCATTTGCAGCGCCGGCAACTCGGCCATTCCGCTGGTGAAAATGCTCGGCAAGCAGATCGCCAGCCAGGCGCCGGAAGCCGAGCGCTACGTGCACCTGGGCGCCACCAGCCAGGACGTGATGGACAGCGGCCTGGTGCTGCAACTGCGCGATGCCCTGCAGCTGCTGGAAGCCCGCCTGGCCACCCTGGGCGACTCCCTGGCGCGCCAGGCCGAGCGCTACAAGGCCACGCCACTGGCGGGCCGCACCTGGCTGCAACACGCCACGCCCGTGACCCTGGGCATGAAAATAGCCGGCTGGCTGGGTGCGGTCACCCGCAGCCGCCAACGCCTGCAAGAACTCAAGCCGCGCCTGCTGGTGCTGCAATTCGGCGGCGCTTCCGGCTCCCTGGCGGCACTGGGCGACAACGCCATGCCCGTGGCTGAAGCCCTGGCCCAAGAGCTGCAACTGACCCTGCCCGATCAGCCCTGGCACACCCAGCGCGACCGCCTGGTGGAGTTCGCCTCGGTGCTGGGCCTGGTCGCCGGCAGCCTGGGCAAGCTGGGCCGTGACGTCAGCCTGCTGATGCAGACCGAAGCAGCCGAAGTCTTCGAACCCTCGGCGCCGGGCAAGGGTGGCTCGTCCACCATGCCGCACAAGCGCAACCCGGTGGGCGCCGCCGTGCTGATCGGCGCCGCTACCCGCGTGCCGGGCCTGGTCTCGACCATGTTCGCCGCCATGCCCCAGGAGCACGAGCGCAGCCTGGGCCTGTGGCACGCCGAGTGGGACACCCTGCCGGAGATCTGCTGCCTGGTGGCCGGCGCCCTGGAGCAGGCGCAGCTGTTCGCCGACGGCCTGGAAGTGGACGCCGCGCGCATGCTCAAGAACCTCGACCTGACCCAGGGCCTGGTGCTGGCCGAAGCGGTCAGTATCGTCCTGGCCCAGCGCCTGGGCCGCGACGCCGCGCACCATCTGCTGGAGCAGTGCTGCAAGCGCGCCGTGGCCGAAAAGCGCCACCTGCGCGCCGTGCTCGGCGACGAGCCGAAGGTGACCGCCGAACTTTCCGCGGACGAGCTTGATCGTCTGCTCGACCCCGCGCACTACCTGGGCCAGGCACAAACCTGGGTCGAGCGTGCCGTGGCTGAACATTCCCGTTTTAGTGCCTGAGGAGAACCGTTGTGGGCAAGATTCAACTCGCTGATGGTGAACTGAACTACCAACTCGATGGCCCGGCTGACGCGCCGGTGCTGGTGATGTCCAACTCCCTGGGCACGTCCCTGGAAATGTGGGACACGCAGATCGCCGGCCTGACCCAGCATTTCCGCGTGTTGCGCTATGACACTCGCGGCCACGGCGGTTCCCTGGTTACCGAGGGCCCGTACAGCATCGAGCAACTGGGCGGCGACGTGATTGCCCTGCTGGACGCCCTGCACATCGAGCGCGCGCATTTCTGCGGCCTGTCCATGGGCGGCCTGATCGGCCAATGGCTCGGCATCAATGCCAGCGAGCGCCTGCACCGCCTGATCGTCTGCAACACCGCGGCCAAGATCGGCAACCCCGACGTGTGGAACC
Organism: Pseudomonas imperatae; assembly: GCF_057128625.1. NCBI lineage: Bacteria > Pseudomonadati > Pseudomonadota > Gammaproteobacteria > Pseudomonadales > Pseudomonadaceae > Pseudomonas > Pseudomonas imperatae. Next base: position 414,408 of record NZ_JBSKHP010000001.1, read on the forward strand.
CGCGCATCGAGATGGTCCTGCGCGACGGCCAGGCGGCCATGGTCTCCCTGCGCGACGCCTCCATCGCGCGCTGGTTCACCCCTGACTACGCTGAGGCCAACCCGGCCGAAGCCAAGCGCATCACCGACATGCTGGCCGCCACCTCGCCCCAGGGCTACGCGGCCAACTGCGGCGCGGTGCGTGACGCCGACTTCCGCGAGCAGCTGGGCGCCATCAAGGTGCCGACCCTGGTCATCGCCGGCACCGGCGACGCGGTCACCACCCCGGCCGACGGCCGCTTCCTGCAAGAACACATCAAGGGCGCCGAATACGCCGAGTTCTATGCGGCGCACCTGTCCAACGTGCAGGTTGGCGAACCCTTCACCCAGCGCGTGCTGGATTTCCTGCTGGCCAAACACTGATAGTCGAGGAGTCATCCGTGGACGAGAAAGAACGCTACAACGAAGGCATGAAAGTTCGCCGCGCGGTGCTGGGCGACGCCCACGTGGACCGCAGCCTGACCAACATCACTGAGTTCAACGGTGAGTTCCAGGAAATGATCACCCGCCACGCCTGGGGTGACATCTGGACTCGTCCGGGCCTGCCGCGCCACACTCGCAGCCTGATCACCATTGCCATGCTGATCGGCATGAACCGCAATGAAGAATTGAAGCTGCACCTGCGTGCTGCGGCCAACAACGGCGTGACCCGCGCGGAGATCAAGGAAGTGCTGATGCAGAGCGCGATCTACTGCGGTATTCCGGCGGCTAATGCTACGTTCCACCTGGCGGAGTCGGTGTGGGATGAGTTGGGTGTTGAGTCGCGCGAATAAGCGCGGCGCGGACTAACAGAAAGGGCGATGAGCAATTATTGCCCTTTTTTATTAGCTGTTGGCAGCCACCACCACTATCGGCTTTTGATCTTGATCCCGTGCGGCCTTTGATCTTGATTGTGTGCCCCGTAAAGCGCCAGGGCCGTCGTCCGCTTGATCGGCGCCGGAGGGAGGGGACCCGTAGCGAAGCGTAGGGACCAAGCAGGGGCAAGCCTTTTTTGGTTACTTTTTGAGGCGTTTGTCAAAAAGTGACCCGGCGTAAGGCCGGAAAGGTGAAGTGGCATCACCCGAGAAAATGGATATGTTCATGGCCTTCGAATCCCGCTTCGGCGATTTCGAACATATCCATTTTCGCGGCGAGACCACCGACCGTTTCGCCCTTACGGCGAGTAACTTTTTGGCAGTCGCCCCAAAAAGTCACCAAAAAGGGCTTGCCCCTGCTTGGGCCCTCCGCTGCGCTACGGGTCCCCTCCTTCCGGCGCCGATCAACGGGCAGACGGCACCCGCTATAGAAGCCTGCGGGTTACCGTCTCTTCGGCCTGCGGCCTCGGCCCTTCGGGCAGCCCGTTGATCGACGCCTCCAGTCGGCCCTGGCGCTTTACGGGGCATACAATCAAGATCAAGAGCCAGATCAAAAGCCAGATCAAAAGCCAAAGCAAAAGCCAAAGCAGGTCAACGGCAGGTCAACGGCAGGTCGGCGGCGGGGGAAATGTGGGGGAAGGGCAGAAACGCAACGTCGCCGCAGCCTGACGGCAGCGGCGACGCAGTTGCGGCGGGAGTTACAGGATGCTGATCGGGTACGACACGATCACGCGGTTCTCGTTGAACTGGCTGGTGCCATAGTCACGACGCATGGTCGAGTTGCGCCACCGCAGGTTCAGGTCTTTCAGGGTGCCTTCCTGGAAGGTGTAGGCAATTTCCGATTCGCGGCCCCACTCGCTGCCACCGTCGATGGTCGCGGTGTGGATGTTGTCACCGTGGATGTAGCGGTTCATCAGGGTCAGGCCCGGGACGCCGACGGCGGCGAAGTTGTAGTCATGGCGCAGCTGCCAGGACCGTTCCTGGGCGTTGTCATAGCTGGAGTTGTAGCTGTCGTTCGCCAGGGTGCCGCCGCTGGTGCCGTTGACGCGCATCCAGTTGCTGTCGCCGGTCAGTTTTTGCAGGCCGACGTAGAAGGTGCTGCCGCCATACTTGGCCGAGAGCATGGCCGAGTAGGTGTTGTTGTCCAGCTTGCCGTCCAGCGCGCTGCCGTCATCGGAGCCGTGGAAGTAGCCCAGGTTGGCCCCCAGGGTCCAGGCGCCTACCGGCTGCGAGTGGATCAGTTGCAGGTATTGCTGCTTGTAGATGTCTTCCAGTTGCGAGTACCAGGCGCCTACCAGGGTGCGCTTGTCGTTGAAGGTGTACTCGGCACCGGCGAAGTTGAAGCGATCGGACTCGTGGCTGGTGTTGCCGGTCAGCTGCATGGGCAGCATGCTCGCGTCGTTGCGCGGGCTGTTGTCGCGGAACTGGCCACCGTACAGGGTCAGGTTGGTGATTTCCTTGGAGGTGATCTGCGCGCCGCGGAAGGTCTGTGGCAGCGAACGACCGTCGTCCGAGCGCAGGATCGGCAGCACCGGCATCCACTCGCCCACTTTCAGTTCGGTGTTGGAGATCTTGGCCTTCACTGCCACGCCCAGGCGCCCGAAGTTGTCGACCGCCTTGCCGCTGCTGTCCAGGGGCAGCAGCTGGGTGCCGCTGGTGCCGCCACCGCCGTCGAGTTTCTGCGAGTACAGGCCCAACACATCGACGCCGAAGCCGACCACGCCCTGGGTGAAGCCGGACTTGGCATCGAGGATGAAGTTTTGCGTCCACTCGGCCTGGGTGCCTTGTGGGGCCTTGTCGTCGGTGAAGTTGCGGCCGAAGTAGAAGTTGCGCAGGGTCAGGTTGACCTTGGCGTCTTCGACGAAGCCACCGGTGTCGTCTGCCATCACGGGCAGGGAAGAGCCGGCGATGGCCAGGGCGATCAAGCTGTGAGCGTAGGACGAGCGAGTGATGGCTTTCATTATTGTTCTGGTCTCTCTAATTATTGGCAACAGGGGGCCGTCGCGACGGTTGTTCAAGTCGTCGTGATTCATGCAGTTCTGGCGTTGCGGGTGGGTCAGCTGGAAAGCGGAGAGAGGGTGTGCATGGTGGCTTTACCTGTTGTTATTGTGTTTTTTGTGTTCGGGATCTGGCGATTCCTTCACCGGTCCTGTTGAGCGGATGGTGCTTGGTCGCAAGGGGTGAATCAATCTGTCGCACCTGAAACGGGGCGATAAACGAACACTAACTAACTTGTTAGTTCCGCACAACCCCCTTCATTTTTGTTAGCGCATGTGTTTTATAACATTGATTCTGACAAAATTGACAGAAATTCATCAGTTATCGTACATCTTTGGCGGGCCCTGGACGCGGCCGTTGGCCGCTGCTACGTGAGGAGCGGCGCCTTCCAGGCATGAAAAAGCCCGCCGGGGAGGGCGGGCTTCTGGTGTTGCGGGGCAGCTATCAGCTTTTCGGTGCTTCAGCCTGGTCCTGCTTGGCCTGGGCATCGCCGGTCTGCTGGTACCAGCCACCACCCAGCGCCTTGTACAGGTTGACCTCGCTGGTCAGCTGCGACAGGCGGTCGCTGATGGCCGACTGCTGGGCGCTGAACAGCGAGCGCTGGGCGTCCAGGAAGGTCAGGTTGCTGTCCACGCCGATGCGGTAGCGGCGCTCTGCCAGGCGGTAGTAGTCCTGGTTGGCTTGCACCAGGTCTTTCTGCGCCTGCAGTTGTTCCTTGAAGGTCTTGCGCGCCGCCAGGCCATCGGAGACTTCCTGGAAGGCGGTCTGGATGGATTTTTCGTAGTTGGCGACGTTGATGTCCTTCTGGATCTTCGCGTAGTCCAGGCTGGCCTTCAGGCTGCCGGCGTTGAAGATCGGCAGGTTGATCGAAGGCGCGAAGGTCCAGGCGCCCTGGCCACCCTTGAACAGGTTGCCCAGCTGCGAGCTGGCGCTACCCGCCGAGGCGGTCAGGGTGATGCTTGGGAAGAACGCCGCGCGGGCCGCGCCGATGTTGGCGTTGGCGGCCTTCAGGGCGTGCTCGGCTTCAAGGATGTCCGGGCGACGCTGCAGCAGGTCGGACGGCAGGCCGGCCGGCACTTCGGTCAACAGGTCGCCGTCGAGCGGTTGCGGCTTGGCCAGGTTGGCCGGCAGCGGGCCGCCCAGCAGCAGCACCAGGGCGTTTTCGTCCTGGGCCACCTGGCGTTGGTACTTGCTCAGGCTGACCTTGGCGGTTTCCACCGAGGTGCGCGCCTGGGCCAGGTCCAGCGCCGAGGACACGCCCACTTCGCTGCTGCGCGAGGTCAGCCGGTAGCTTTCCTCGTAGGCCTTGAGGGTGTCTTCGGTCAGCTTCAGCAGGTTTTGGTCGGCCTGCCAGCTGTAGTAGGCGTTGGCCACGCTGGCCACCAGGCTGATCTGCGTGGAGCGGCGGGCTTCCTCGCTGGACAGGTAGGTTTCCAGCGCCTGCTGGCTGAGGCTGCGCACGCGGCCCCAGAGGTCCAGCTCGTACGAGCTGATACCCAGGTTGGCGGTGTACTCGCCACCCACCGCGACCTTGCCGGTAGAGCTCAGGTCGGCCGGGGTGCGGGCACGGGTGCCGGTGGCGTTGGCGCTGACCGCCGGGAACAGGTCCGCACGCTGGATGCGGTACTGCGCTTGGTAGGCCTGCACGTTGAGGATCGCCACTTTCAGGTCACGGTTGTTGACCAGCGATTCCTGGATCAACTGCTGCAACGCCTGGTCGTGGAAGAACTGCTGCCAGCCCTGCTCGGCGGCGGCCATGCTGGCTGCCTGGGCAGGCGAATACGCCTGCCCTTGCGGGTACTGGGCCGGCACAGGCGCGGCCGGCTGCTTGTAATCCGGAATCAGCGAGCAGCCGCTGAGGATGGCCGCGGCGACCGCGATGGACACTAGGGACTTGCTCATTGCCCAGCCTCGTTACGTGGGGTTTGGGTCGATTCGATCGACTCGTGCGACGCGTGCTCATCCTTCTTGCGCTTGTCACCGAACAGCGCTGACACCGACACGAAGAACAGCGGTACCCAGAACAGCGCCAGGGTAGTGGCCGTGATCATGCCGCCGATCACGCCGGTACCGATGGCGTGCTGGCTGCCCGAGCCGGCGCCGTGGGAGATGGCCAGTGGCACAACACCCAGGATGAACGCCAGGGACGTCATGATGATCGGGCGCAGACGCATCCGGCAAGCCTCGATGGCCGCTTCGGTGTAGCTGCGGCCCTGCTCATGCAGTTCCTTGGCGAACTCGACGATCAGAATGGCGTTCTTCGCCGCCAGGCCCACCGTGGTCAACAGGCCCACCTGGAAGTACACGTCGTTGGACAGGCCGCGCAGGCTGGTGGCCAGCAGCGCACCGATGATACCCAGCGGCACCACCAGGATGACCGCGATCGGGATCGACCAGCTTTCATACAAGGCTGCCAGGCAGAGGAACACCATCAGCATGGAAATGGCGTACAGCGCCGGTGCCTGGGAACCCGACAGGCGTTCCTCGTAGCTCAGGCCGGTCCAGGACAGGCCCACGCCTTTGGGCAGCTTGGCGGCAATGCGTTCCACTTCGGCCATGGCCTCACCGGTACTGTAGCCAGGCGCTGGCGAACCGAGGATCTCGATACCTTCCACGCCGTTGTAGCGGGCCAGTTTCGGCGAGCCGTAGATCCACTTGCCGCTGGCGAAGGCCGAGAACGGCACCATGGTGCCGGCGCTGTTGCGCACGTACCACTTGTTCAGGTCTTCAGGGTTCATGCGCGAGTTCGGCTGGCCCTGCACGTACACCTTCTTCACCCGACCGCGGTCGATGAAGTCGTTGACGTAGCTGCCACCCAACGCCACCGACAGGGTGGTGTTGATGTCGGCGATGGTCACGCCCTGGGCGCTGGCGCGTTCGTCGTCGATTTCCAGCTGGAACTGGGGCTCGTCGTTCAGGCCGTTCGGACGGGTCTGCGTGAGGATCTTGCTTTGCGCGGCCATGCCCAGGAACTGGTTGCGCGCTTCCATCAGCTTGTCGTGGCCGATGCCGGCACGGTCCTGCAGGTAAATGTCGAAGCCGGTGGCGTTACCCAGCTCCAGTACCGCAGGCGGTACGAAGGCGAACACCATCGCGTCGCGCAGGCTGAAGAAGTGCTGTTGGGCACGGGCCGACAGTGCGGCAGCGGTGTTGTCGGCGTTACGCTCATCCCACGGCTTGAGCATGATGAAGGCCATGCCCGAGCTCTGGCCGCGGCCGGCGAAGTTGAAGCCGTTCACGGTGAACACCGAGCTTACCGCGCCTTTCTCGTCGTCCAGCAGGTACTTGCGCATGTCGTCGATGACGGTCTGCGTGCGCTGGGCGGTGGAGCCTGGCGGGGTCTGCACCTGGGCAAAGATCACGCCCTGGTCTTCTTCCGGCAGGAACGAGGTAGGGATGCGCGTGAACAGCCACGCCATGCCCACCACGATCAGCACGTAGGCCAGCAGGTACGGCACTTTGCGGCGCAGCACGTGGCCCACGCCAGCTTCGTACTTCTGCACGCCGCTGTCGAAGGTACGGTTGAACCAGTTGAAGAAACGACCGTGCTTGTGGTGATCCTCGCCCTTCTTGATGGGCGCGAGCATGGTGGCGCAAAGCGCCGGGGTGAAGATCAGCGCGACCATTACCGACAGGGCCATGGCCGAGACGATGGTGATGGAGAACTGACGGTAGATCACGCCGGTGGAGCCGCCGAAGAACGCCATCGGCAGCAGTACCGCCGACAGCACCATGGCGATACCCACCAGGGCGCCCTGGATCTGGCCCATGGATTTCTTCGTGGCTTCTTTGGGTGACAGGCCTTCCTCGGCCATCACCCGCTCCACGTTTTCCACCACCACGATGGCGTCGTCCACCAATAGGCCGATCGCCAGCACCATGCCGAACATGGTCAGGGTGTTGATGGTGAAGCCTGCGGCGGCCAGGATACCGAAGGTACCCAGCAGTACCACGGGCACTGTCATCGTGGTGATGATGGTGGCGCGGAAGTTCTGCAGAAACAGGTACATCACCAGGAACACGAGGATGATCGCCTCGACCAGGGTTTCCACCACGTTATGAATCGAGGTGGTGACCACTGGGGTGGTGTCGTACGGGAACACGGCCTTCACGCCAGGCGGGAAGAAGGGTTCCAGGTCGGCGATGGTCTGGCGGATGGCCTTGGCAGTGTCCAGGGCGTTGGCGCCGGTGGCCAGCTTGATGGCCAGGCCGGAGGCCGGAGCACCGTTGAACTGCGCATCGATACTGTAGTTCTCACCGCCCAGGCCCACTTCGGCGACATCGCCTACGCGCACTTGGGAACCGTCGGTGTTGACCTTCAGGAAGATGTTGCGGAACTGCTCGGCCGTCTGCAGGCGGGTCTTGCCGATGATGGTGGCGTTCAGCTCCTGGCCGGCTACCGCAGGCAGGCCGCCCAGCTGGCCGGAGGACACCTGCACGTTCTGCGCCGAGATGGCGGTGGAGACGTCGCCCGGGGTCAGTTGGTACTTGTTCAGCTTGGCCGGGTCGAGCCAGATACGCATGGCGTACTGGGCACCGAACACCTGGAAGTCACCCACGCCCGAGGTACGCGAGATGGGGTCCTGCATGTTGGAGACGATGTAGTTACTCAGGTCGTCCTTGGTCATGCTGTTGTCGGTGGACACCAGGCCCACCACCATCAGGAAGTTCTTCACCGCCTTGGTCACGCGGATACCCTGTTGCTGCACTTCTTGCGGCAGCAGCGGGGTCGCCAGGTTCAGCTTGTTCTGCACCTGGACCTGGGCGATGTCAGGGTTGGTGCCCTGGTTGAAGGTGGCGGTAATGGTCATGCTGCCGTCGGAGTTACTTTCCGAGGCGACATACCGCAGGTTGTCGATACCGTTGAGCTGTTGCTCGATTACCTGCACCACGGTGTCCTGCACGGTCTGTGCAGAGGCGCCTGGGTAGGTTACCTGGATGGCGATGGCCGGTGGCGCGATCGCCGGGTACTGGTTGATCGGCAGGCTGAGGATCGATAGAGCACCGACCAGCATGATCACCAGGGCAATTACCCAGGCGAAAATCGGACGGTCGATAAAGAATTTCGACATGGTTTACTCCCCTTTGCCGCCTGCGGACGCATTGGTGGCGGGGGCAGGGTTCGCAGGTTTGACGTTGGTCGCTTCGGTCGCCTTGACCTCGATGCCTGGCTTGACGTACTGCAGGCCTTCGGTGATCACGCGGTCACCGGCCTTCAGGCCATCTTCCACCAGCCACTGGGTGCCGACGGTGCGGCTGGCTTTCAGCTCACGCAGCTCGACCTTGTTGTCGGCATTCACCACCAGTGCGGTCGGGGTGCCTTTCAGGTCGCGGGTCACGCCTTGTTGCGGCGCCAGGATGGCCTGGGCGGCAACGCCGGCTTCCAGCTGGGCGTGCACGAACATGCCCGGCAGCAGGGTGTGGTCTGGGTTGGCGAACACGGCGCGCAGGGTGACGGAACCGGTGGTTTCGTCGACCGACACTTCCGAGAACTCCAGCTTGCCTTCCTGGGCGTAGGTGCTGCCGTCTTCCAGGGTCAGCTTGACCTTGGCGGCGTTGTCACCGGCCTTCTGCAGGGCGCCGCTGGCCAGTTCGCGGCGCAACTTCAGAATCTCCGCCGAAGACTGGGTCACGTCAACGTAGATTGGGTCCAACTGCTGGATGGTCGCCATGGCGTCGGTCTGGCCGCTGGTGACCAGGGCGCCTTCGGTCACGCCCGAACGGCCGATGCGGCCGGTGATCGGTGCGTAGACCTTGGTGTATTTCATGTTGATCTGCGCAGTCATCAGCGCCGCTTCGTTCTGCAATTGCGTGGAACGGGCGTTGTCGTATTCCTGGCGGCTCACCGCCTGCTCGTTGATCAGCTGCTTGTAGCGATCAGCCAGCGACTTGGATGCCTGCAGGGTGGCCTGGGCGCTAGCCAGGGTGGCCTCGTACACCGACGGGTCGATCTGGTACAGCTGCTGGCCGGCCTTGACGTCCGAGCCTTCGGTGAACAGGCGTTTGAGAATGATGCCATTGACCTGAGGACGGACTTCAGCCACACGGAAGGCAGTGGTGCGGCCCGGCAGTTCGGAGGTCAGTGTGTAGGCTTGTGGTTGCAGGGTTACGACGCCGACCTGAGGAGTTTGTGGGGCGGGGGCCGCCTCTTCCTTTTTACAGCCGCTGAGCAAAGTGGCCAGGGCGACGGCGGAAACCAGAGCGGTAACAGCTGGCTTGAATTGCATGAAGATCCTCGGGTCAGGAGCACTGTGAATGCTCAAGAATAGTGGAATGGCAAAAAAGAGGTGCTACTAGATTAGTAGCTTACTAACGAATATACTTACATTCATGGTTGTTTGTAAACACCCGAAGGTCCCTGAAAACGCCTTACGGGTACGATTCAGCAAGCGCGGTAGCAGGCACACAAACGCCGCACCGTCCCGACCCCGACTGCCGAACACAGCGGGGCCCCCGAAAGAGGTTTTTACTGCCATGGTCCGACGTACTAAAGAGGAAGCCCAGGAGACGCGGAACCAGATTCTGGAAGCTGCCCAGAACGCTTTCTACGAGCGTGGCGTGGCGCGCACCACCCTGGCCGACATCGCGGCGCTGGCGGGCGTGACCCGCGGTGCCATCTATTGGCATTTCAGCAACAAGGCTGACCTGGTGCAGGCGATGCTCGATTCCCTCCATGAACCGTTGGACGAACTGGCGCGGGCCAGTGAGAGTGAAGAGGAACTCGACCCGTTGGGCTGCATGCACAAGTTGCTGGTGCATTTGTTCCAGCAAGTGGCGCTGGACCCCAGCACGCGGCGCATCAACGAGATCATGTTCCATAAATGCGAGTTCACCGACGAGATGTGTGACATTCGGCGCCAGCGTCAAGCTGCCAGCCTGGACTGCAACGTGCGTATCGATTTGTCCCTGCGCAACGCGGTCAACCGCGGGCAGTTGCCCGAAGACCTGGATACCGCTCGCGCCGCGGTGGTCTTGCATGCCTATATTGACGGCATGCTGGGGCAGTGGTTGTTGGTGCCAGATAGTTTTGACCTGAATCAGCAGGCCGAAAAATGGGTTGACGCATGTTTCGATATGCTGCGCCTGAGCCCGGCGCTGCGCAAATGAAAGTGTGATTCCAGTTGTATCAACGTATAAGCTGATAGCAGAATTAATAATTATTGGCTGTGTGCCATTATCCACGTTCAACCTGGGTTTGGATAGTTAGCCGGCTAAGTATTTTCTGTTTTGGCGCCGAGCGTGTGAATGACTTCGCAGACCAACCTGCTGGACCGCAATGACCAGCCCCTCAAGGGCATCGGCCTGATCTGCCTCGCGACACTACTGTTTGCCAGCCACGACGCCTTGTCGAAATTCCTCTCCGGTATCTACCCCATTGTCATGGTGGTATGGGCGCGTTATCTGGTTCATACCTTATTGATGCTGGTGGTATTTGTGCCACGCACTGGCCTTTCCAGCGTTATTCGTACCAAGCGCCCGGGGCTGCAATTGGTCCGCGCCTTGTGCCTGATTGGTACCAGCCTGCTGTTTACCACTGGCCTGCGGTATATCCCGTTGGCCGAGGCCACTTCGGTCAACTTCCTCGCGCCCTTGCTGGTCACTGCCTTGTCCGTGGTGATATTGGGCGAGCGAGTTACCCGCAGCCAATGGTGCGCGGTGCTCACGGGGTTTATCGGCGTATTGATCGTGGTGCGGCCGGGGGGAGACCTGTTTACCCCGGCCATTCTCTACCCGCTCGGTTCAGCGCTGTGTTTCGGCTTCTATCAGCTGATTACGCGCAAACTCAGTGATATCGACAGCCCCACCACCAGCAACTTCCTGGCTGGCATATTCAACACGCTGATCATGTCAGCTTTATTGCCGTTCTTCTGGGTGCGCCCCGATTGGCTGCACGCGCTGTTCATGATCGGCCTGGGCACCTGCGGTATGCTCGGCCACCTGTTGCTGACCCAGGCGTTTCGCCACGCACCGCCGGCCATGCTGGCGCCGTTCAGCTATGGGCAGATCCTGTTCGCCGGCATGTATGGCTTCCTGATCTTCGACCACACCCCCGACAGTTGGGCGCTGACCGGCATCGCGGTCATTTGCCTGAGTGGCCTGGCGGTGGCCTGGGCACAACGCAAACGCTGAATCGGCGGCTACGCTCTGTTGGAATTACAACAACAAGAGGTGTGGCCCATGAAGGATTTCAGGCGCTGGCTGCTGGTGCTGTTGGCGGTGCTGTCGCCGCTGGCGCTGGCCGCGGGCAACGACGATGCCAGGGAGGCGGCAGCCGCCAAGGCGCTGCTGGAAAAGGCCCTGGCCTATTACCACGACAACGGCGACAAGGCCTTCGCCGCGTTCAGCCGCCAGGGGCAGTTCATCGACGGCGACCGCTACGTGTTCGTGGTCGACACCCAAGGCGTGATGCTTGCCAGCGGTGGCCCGTCGGCGGCGCTGATCGGGCGCAACGTCAATGACGTCATCGGCCCCGACCTGCAGCAGGCGTTCAAGCAGGCGGTGAACATCCCCGAGGCCAACGGCATCCAGCAGACCGAATACAAATGGCAGAACTGGCAGGACGGCCGCTTGGAGCGCAAGCGCGTGTTCTACCAGCGCATCGGCAACCGCATCCTTGCCGTGGGCTACTACCTGCCGCGCGCCTCGCCGCAACAGGCCCAGGCCCTGCTGGACAAGGCCGTGGCCGCCATCAAGAGCGACCAGAAACAGACTGTGCAGGACATCAACAACCTCAAGGGTGGCTTCCTGCAGGATGACCTGTACGTGTTCGTCGTCGACCTCAACAGCCACCGCTACGTGGCCCACGGCACCAACCAGCGGCTGGTGGGCGTGGACTTCACCACCGTGCGCGACCCCGACGGCAAGCCGGTGGGCGAGCCGATCCTGGCGCTGATGGCCAAACAGGACAGCGGCGAGTACGACTACCGTTGGCGCAACCCGGTGACCAGCCACGTGGAAGACAAGCACGTGTATGTGCGCAAGGTGGGGCTGGTGATGGTTGCCGTCGGCTATTACAGCCGTTGAGCGCCGGGACGCAGCCTGCGGCAGCTGCTACGCGAATTTACCTGTAGCAGCGGCCGCAGGCCGCGTCGCTCTTTCAGCGCCCGCGCAAGATGGCGTTGGGCATCGCCAGCGCCGCCCCAAGGCCCAGCACCGAGATGGCCGCGCTGCCCAGCAACAACACCCGGAAGGTCTCCAGCAGCTTGCCGCGCAAGGCCTCCTGGGCCGCACCGCTGCTGGCGTGCAGGCTGGCCAGCAAGGCATCGCCCGAGGCGCCATCGGGGCCCAGGTCCAGGCCATGCAGCAACGCCAGCAGCAGCGCTGACATGCACGCCACGCCCATGGCCCCGCCCAGGGAGCGGAACAGGTTAGTGGTGCTGGTGCCCACGCCAATGTCCTTCTGCTGCACCGCGTTCTGCGCGCCCACCAGCGAGGTGGGGAATTGCAGGCCGGCGCCGAAGCCGGTCAGCAGCATGAACGCGCCACTGAGCAGCAGCCAGTCCGGTGGGGTGAAGGCCAGGCCCAGGATACCCAGGGGGATCAGCACCGCGCCGGTGAGGATCACCGGTTTGTAGTAGCCGGTGCGCGCCGTGGTGCGCCCGCCCAGGAAGGCGCCGATGGGCAGGCCGATGGCCAATGGCAGCACGTCCAGTGCCGCGCTGTCGGCGCCGGCACCGGTCACGGTCTGGAAGCGCAGCGGTATCAGCACCGACAGCGAAATGGCCTGGAACGCGGTGAAGAATACCGTGCACCAGCACAGCACCGCCGGGCGAATGGCAAACAGGTGCATGGGCAACAGCGGTTCCGGCGCGCGCCGTTCATGGCGCACGAACAGGCTCAGGGCCACCACTGCCAGCAGCAGCGTGCCCCATACGGGCGCCTCGCCCAGGCCGCGGCCCTGGCCCAGTTCGGTGATGCCCAGCAGCAGCGAGGTGAGGCCGACGATCATCAGCATCGTGCCCAGGTAATCGATCACCGGCTGCCGACGGTTCACCGCCAGGCCGCGCAGCACCTGGCGGGCGTACAACCACGCACCCAGGCCCAGGGGCAGGTTCAGCAGGAAAATCCAGCGCCACGACAGGTACTCGGTCATGTACCCGCCCAGCACCGGGCCGGCGACGCTGGCGGCCGCGTACATGCTGCTGAAGTAGCCCTGGTAGCGCCCGCGTTCGCGGGGCGGCACGAAGTCGCCGATGATCGCCTGGCTCACCGAGACCATGCCGCCGGCGCCGATGCCCTGGATGATCCGCGCCAGCACCAGTTGCTCCATGCTCTGGGCCATGGCGCAGAACAGCGAGGCGCCGGTGAACAGGCCCAGGCCGATGAGGATCATGCGGCGGCGCCCATACAGGTCGCCGAATTTGCCATAGATAGGCACGGCCACGGTCATGGCCACCATGTAGCCGGAGATGACCCAGGCCAGCAGGTTTACGTCATGGAACTGGGCGGAAATGGCCGGCATCGACACGGCGACGATGGTCTGGTCGAGGGCGCCGAGGAAAATCGCCAGCATCAACGAGATGAGGATGCTGCGCAGGGCAGGTTGGGGGTGGTTGAGGTTGGTCACGGGGCAGGCCTGCAAGGCAGAGAAACCCCGGCAGCACCGGGGGGAAAGTCCCCCCAGTCTACTAGATAGCTAGCTATGTGTTCTATTCGATTGTTTCATAGGGCAAACCAACGTAGTTCTCGGCGATGGTCTTGCGCCCGGCCTCGGAGCCTACGTAGTAGTCCAGTTCGGTCTGCTGGATGCGCTGGCTGAAGTCGTCGGTGTCGGGGAATTTGTGCAGCACCGAGGTCATCCACCAGCTGAAGCGCTCGGCCTTCCATACCCGGCGCAGGCAGACTTCCGAGTACTTGGCCAGCAGGTCGGTGCGGCCTTCGCCGTAGACCTTGCACAGGATGTCGAACAGCGTGCTGACGTCGCTGGCCGCCAGGTTCAGGCCCTTGGCGCCGGTGGGCGGGACGATGTGCGCGGCGTCGCCGACCAGGAACATGCGCCCGTACTGCATGGGCTCCACCACGAAGCTGCGCAGCGGCGCGATGCTCTTCTCGATGGACGGGCCAGTCACCAGGCGCTCGGCGAGGTCCGCAGGCAGGCGGGCCTTGAGTTCGTTCCAGAAGCGCTCGTCGGACCAGTCCTCGACCTTCTCCTCGGCGCTCACCTGCACATAGTAACGGGTGCGGGTTTCCGAGCGCATGCTGCACAGGGCGAAGCCGCGTTCGTGGTTGGCGTACACCAGCTCTTCGTTGACTGGCGGCGTGTCGGCGAGGATGCCCAGCCAGCCGAACGGGTAGACGCGTTCGAAGGTCTTGATCGAGTCGGCCGGGATGGCTTGCCGCGCCACGCCGTGGAAGCCGTCGCAGCCGGCGATGTAGTCGCAGTCCAGGCGGTGCACCTGGCCGTCTTTCTCGTAAGTGAGGTACGGCGCCTCGCCCTTCATGTCGTGGGGGCGTACGTTGCTGGCATCGTAGACGGTCTGCGCGCCGCAGGCCTGGCGGGCAGCCATCAGGTCGCGGGTGACTTCGGTCTGGCCGTAGATCATCACGGTCTTGCCGCCGGTCAGGGTCTTGAGGTCGATGTGCGCGCGGCGGCCATTGAACGCCAGTTCGAAGCCGGTGTGCACCAGGCCTTCGGCGTCCATGCGGGCGCTGACACCGGCCTTGCGCAGCAGGTCGACCATGCCTTGTTCCAGCACGCCGGCGCGGATGCGGCTGAGCACGTAGTCGGGGGATTGGCGTTCGACAATCACGTTGTCGATGCCGGCCTTGTGCAGCAATTGGCCGAGCAGGAGGCCGGAGGGACCGGCGCCGATAATGGCGACTTGAGTCTTCATTGTTATCATCCCAGGCAAGGTTCGCAGGGCCCGAGGGCGGCTTGCGAAGTGTTTTTATGATTGGAGTGCCTGCATTTTTCGCTTCAAACGCCGGGTCAGGAAGGTGAAAACCGCGCGTTATTTTGTACTTTTCGCTAATCGGTGCGATTATCGAGTGAAATTCGCGTCCTGGAGTGCGTCACGATGTCACGGCCTGCCGCGCCACCCATTCCGGTGTTCAAGCTCTACGGCGAGGGCCAGGACTGGCTGACCCCCGACCTGCTGCACTGCGAGACCATCCCCAAGCGCAGCCGCCTGTACCACTGGGAAATCCAGCCGCACCGCCACGCCGACCTGTGCCAGCTGCTGTACGTACACGCCGGCCAGGCCGAGATCGAGGTGGAGGGCCAGCGCCGGCTGATTGCCGAGTCGACCCTGCAGGTGGTGCCGCCACTGTTCGTCCACGGCTTTCGCTTTTCCGAGGACATCGACGGCCACGTCATCACCCTCGCCGCACCGCTGGTCAGTGAGCTGAAAACCTTGCTGGGCGCCGCGGGCGAGGTGCTGATGGCGCCGGCCACCTTCGCCGCCGGCGCGGACCGCGACTACCTCAACACCCTGGTGTCGGCCGTGCAGCGCGAGTACGCCGAGGACCATCCAGGCCGGGATTTGGCCCTGCACTCGTTGATCAACATGATTGTGGTGTGGGTCAGCCGCCAGATGATCCAGCGCAGCCGCGCCGGGCAGACGGTGGAGCGGGGGCGGGAGTATTTCAACGGTTTCACGCGGCTGGTGGAAACGCGGTTTCGCCAGCAGCCCAGCGTCGAGGCGCTGGCCCATGCCGCCGGGCTGTCAGTGGCCCACCTCAACAACGTGTGCCGGGAACTGGCCGGGCAATCGGCGCTACAGATCATTCACCAGCGGCTGTTGCTGGAAGCCAAGCGCAACCTGATCTACACCAGCATGACGGTCAGCCAGGTGTCGGACAGCCTGGGCTTCGCCGACCCGGCGTATTTCTCACGCTTCTTCCGCCGCCTGGCGGGCGTGTCGCCGAGGGCGTTTCGCCTGGCGGGCAGCCTGCCGGCCGAACTCAGCGCATCGCGTTGAAGTTGCCCGAGTGGGGCAGGCACATGGTGTCGCTGCAACTGAGCTCGATGCGCGGGACGTTGCGCGCCTCTTCCACTCGCCAGGCTGCCGTGGCGTAGAGCGCGGCGGCGAGGATGATCAGCAGAGTCATCAGGTAGTTTCTTGTTGTAATGATCATTGCACTCACCTTTGCCATGAAGGGAGGGGGTATGCATCAATCAGTCTAGATCAAGGTTCAAGGCGGTGCCCGGCGTCTACACAAAGTACGTTTACGTGTAAAGGCTGATACGGACTAATTTGCTATCAGGAACCATCTTTTTACTTCTAAAAAGAATCTTGTAAATTAAAATCGACCACAAAACAAACAGTTATATGATCCAATAACTCATCTGTGAATGTGTTACTTTAAATTGACACGTGTGGTCCAACTCTGGAACTATCGACTCATGGCTATGGGCCTTCTCTGGTAGCCATCCAGTAGTGCATTGTTTCTCGAAACCCGCGTCCCAACTGATCCCAGAGCGTTTCTGTGCGGTAGCTTTGACCCGCGCGCCAGGGCTCGATCGCTGCAACTTCTCATACCTTTGGACACGCCCTTTGCCGTCAGCACTTTGACGGGTGGCCGGCGTTCGTCCGCTTTTTATCAACAATAAGCTCCCTCAACGGAAGCATGCGCGCGCCTGGCGCCGTCCCATGCAAAGGGGTCACATCATGTATGGAAAATACCTGGAAACTTCCACCGGCTGCGTAGTGGGTGGCGCCGGGCCTGCGGGCATGGGGCTGCTATTCAATGCCGTGCGCACTGGAACCATTGCTGAACTGGCGCAATATGGGTTGATTATCGTCGATGCCAGCGCCACGCCTGGCATTGGGCGCCTGGGGGAATATCAAATCACCGCCAACTCGGTGGGTGACGTGTTCCTGGACTGCCTGCGCGACCCGGCGATGGCTGAAGTGTTCGCGCCGCTGCAGGCCTCGCCGGCGTACTGGCGTATCCGCGACCAGGCCCAGGAGGCACCGCTGCTGTCGCAGGTGGGTGAACTGCTGCTGGAAGCCTCGCAGCTGGTGCTCGATCACATCGTGGCGCGCTACAGCGTGCAATTGTGGAGCGAGACACTGATCACCGAGGTGTTCCACGACCGTGATGAGTATCACATCTGGGTGGAACACCGCGGCCAGAAACAGTGCATCCGCAGCCACGCGCTGGTGCTCAACCTGGGCGGGCGCCAGGATCCGCACAATCTGCTCAACGGCCTTGCGGCCCAAGGCCTGGCGTTGCCGCCGGCCAGGGCGATCCACAGCGCCGACAGCCTGTTGCGGCTGACGCCCCGGGCGCTGCGCGCCACCTTTGCCACGACGGTGGCCCAGGGCGGTAGTTTCAGCGTGATCGGTGGCTCCCACAGCGCCTTCTCGATGCTGGAAAACATCGCCGTGGCACTGGAACCGCTGGGCCTTGCGCAGGTGAACCTGATCCATCGCTCGTCCATCCGGCTGTTCTACGAGAGCGTCGAGCAAGCGCGGGCCAACGGCTACGCGTTTGATCCGGTCGCGGACGTGTGCCCGATTTCCGGCCGGGTCAACCGTTCCGGTGGCCTGCGCTACCGGGCCCTGGCCGTGGGCCGGGAAGTGCTGGAGCGCGGCGTGGTAGGTGGCACTTCGGTGCGTGCCCGGCTGCTGCAGACCGACGGCAGTGACGTGGAACAGATGCGCGCAGCCAGTGAAGTGCTGCGCACTGCTGCGGTGGTGATGCAATGCACCGGTTACCAACCGCTGCTGCCACAGCTGCGGCGCATGGATGGCACCGCCATCGAGCTGCGCCAGGTGACCGGGGGCCTGGACTCTGACCCCAGCGGCTGCCCGTGCGACCAGGGTGGGCGGCGGCTGCACGGGCTGCACCTGTTCGGGCTGGGCTCGGGGCTGGGTGTCGACCCGCTGCTGGGCAGTGAACCGTCGTTCAGCGGGCGCATCTACGGCGTCTGGCAATTCCACCATGACGCCAGCCGCGTGGTGATCGATGCGGTGCTGCAGCGCCTGGCCGACCTCGCCAGCCCACCGGCGACGGTGGTGCATGCACAGTTGGAAATGGTCAGTGGCTGGCCCGAGCGGTCGTCGGGCAGTGATTGGGCAGAAGCGGCATCGTGACAACCAAGGGCGAACCCAACCGGGTTCGCCCTTTTTTTTGCCCGTAGCAGCTGCCGCAGGCGGCGTCCGGCCCCGCTGCGGTAAGCGTGAAAGATCGCGTTGCCCGGGACGCGGCCTGCGGCCGCTGCTACAGGTGCGGTGTGCACAGGATTTCGCGTAGCAGCTGCCGCAGGCGGCGTCCGGGGCCGCCGCGGTAAGCCTGAAAGAACGCGGGGGTACGGGGAGGCGGGGGCCTCAGCGCAGGCTTGCCTGGCGCGCCAGCCAGTCGATGAACGCCAGCGTGCCTTCGCTGGCGGTGCTGCGCGGCGGCTGCACCAGGTAGTAGGCCAAGCCGGTGCGCACTTTCAGCTCGAAGGGCATGGCCAGCCGCTGCTGGGCCAGGTCCTCGGCAATCAGCGACCAGTCGCCGATGGCCACGCCGGTGCCCTGGGTGGCCACCGACATCGCCAGGTCCAGGGTCTCGAAATGCTGGCCCTGGCTGAGGTTGGGCAGGCTCACGCCGGCACCCGCCAGCCAGGTCTCCCAGTCTTCTTCGTCACGCGTAGGGTGCAGCAGCATGTGCTGCGCCAGGTCCTCGGGCTGGCTGAGCGGCAGCGGGCCGGCCAGCAGCGCGGGGGCGCACACGGGCGTCAGCTGTTCGTCGAACAGGTGCCGCGGTTTTTGCCCGGCCGCCGGTTCCGGGCCGTAGATGATGGCCGCCTCGAAGCTCTCGTGGCGGAAATCCACGCCATGTTGCACCGTAGTGGTCAGCTCCACGGGAATGTCCGGGCGTTCGGCCTGCCAGCGCATCAGCCGTGGCCACAGCCAGCGCATCACGCAGGTGGGCGCCTTGAGTTGCAGGGCCTGGCGCTGGCCGCTGGCAGCCTGCACAGCTTCCTCGATCAGGCCGAACACCTGCTGGATCCGCGGGAACAGCTCGCGGCCCTGCTGGGTCAGGCTTAACCCGCGCGCCTGGCGCATGAACAGCGGGTAGCCCAGGTGGCTTTCCAGCCCGGCAATCTGCCGGCTGACCGCGCCCTGGGTGATGTGCAACTGCTGGGCGGCGCGGGTGAAGTTGCAGCATTGGGCGGTGACCAGGAAGGTGTGCAGCGCGGGCAACGGGGGCAGGCGTTTCATCAGCTTCAGCCATGATCTGGGGACATGGCTAGTATGACTATATTTGCCTTGTGCATACCAGCCGCCAACCGCTGAAATGCCGCCTGTTTGCAGAACAATCAACAGGCGGTGAAACAATGGCGACGTGCGGCGAAGTGTTGGTCAAACTCCTCGAAGGCTATGGCGTGGAACAGGTCTTCGGTATTCCGGGCGTGCATACCGTGGAGCTGTACCGCGGGCTGGCGCGCTCGCCCATCGAGCACGTCACGCCACGCCACGAGCAGGGCGCCGGTTTCATGGCCGACGGCTACGCCCGCACCCGCGGCAAGCCGGGCGTGTGCTTTATCATCACCGGGCCGGGGATGACCAATATCACCACGGCCATGGGCCAGGCCTATGCCGACTCCATTCCCATGCTGGTGATTTCCAGCGTGCAGGCCCGCGGGCAGCTGGGTGGCGGCCGCGGCAAGCTGCACGAACTGCCGAACCAGAGCGCGTTGGTGGCCGGGGTCTGCGCGTTCTCGCACACGCTGATGGCGGCCGCCGACCTACCGGCCGTGCTGGCGCGCGCCTTCGCCGTGTTCGACGGCGCCCGGCCGCGCCCCGTGCATATCGAAATCCCCTTGGATGTGCTGGTGGAAGACGCCGACGCCTTGCTGGCCAGCGAGCCGGTGCGGGTGCAGCGCGCCGGTGCCGCGCCCCAAGCCGTGGCCCAGATGGCGCAGTGGCTGCGCCAGGCCCGGCGGCCATTGATTCTGGCCGGCGGTGGTGCCATCGATGCCGCGCCAGCGCTGACATTGCTGGCCGAACGCCTGCAGGCGCCCGTGGCGCTGACCATCAACGCCAAGGGCCTGCTGCCCGCCGCGCACCCGCTGCAGATCGGCTCCACCCAGTCGCTGCCCGCCACCCGTGCGCTGATCGACGAGGCCGACGTGGTGCTGGCCATCGGCACCGAACTGGCGGAGACCGACTACGACATCACCTTCAAGGGCGCCTTCCGCATTCCCGGCACCCTGCTGCGGGTGGACATCGACCCCGACCAGACCGTGCGCAACTTCCTGCCCAAGGTGGCCCTGGTCGCCGACGCCAGCAGCGCCGCCCAAGCCTTGCTGGCCGCCTTGGACGTTGGCTTCCTGCCACCGCGCGAGCCGCAGTGGGGCGCCGCCCGCGCCAGCCAGCTGCGTGCCACCCTGGCCGCGGAATGGGACGCGCCTACCCGCGCCCAGACGTTGATGCTCGACACCCTGCTGGAGGTGTTGCCCGATGCGGTGCTGGTCGGCGATTCCACCCAGCCGGTGTACACCGGCAACCTGACCCTGGACATGGACCACCCACGCCGCTGGTTCAACGCCTCCACCGGCTACGGCACCCTGGGTTATGCCTTGCCGGCGGCCATGGGCGCCTGGCTGGGCGGCGCGGGCAAGCGCGAGCTGCGGCCGCCGGTGGTGTGCCTGATCGGCGACGGCGGCGTGCAGTTCACCCTGCCGGAGCTGGCCAGCGCCGTGGAAGCGCGCATCCCGGTGATCGTGCTGCTGTGGAATAACCAGGGTTATGAGGAGATCAAGAAGTACATGGTCAACCGCGCCATCGAGCCGGTGGGCGTCGATATCCATACCCCCGACTTCATCGCCATCGCCCGCGCCATGGGCTGCCACGCCCAGGCCGCCAGCAATGTGCAGGCCCTGCGCGAGGCGCTGCATGGCGCCGTGGAGCGCAACGTGCCGACCCTGATCGAAATTGACCAAACTACCTGGATGAGCGAATTCCACCCATGCTGACTTTCCCGCAGAACCTGGCCGGCCTGTACATCGACGGCCAGTGGAGCCACGGGCCCCAGGCCCTGAGCGTCATCAACCCGGCTACCGAAGCCGTACTGGCCCAGGTGGACGGCGCCGATGAAGGCGCGGTCGACCTGGCGGTGGCCGCCGCCCACCGCGCCTTCCGCCAATGGTCCACGACCTCGGGCAGCGAGCGCGCCGGCTACCTGCGCGCCATCGCTGCCGGGGTGACCGCCCAGCGCGAACGCCTGGTGCAATTGCAAGCCTGCAACAACGGCAAGCCGCTGTTCGAGGCTGGCATCGACGTGGACGACGTGATCGCCACCTTCACCTACTACGCCGAACTGGCCGACGGCCTCGACGCGCGGCTGGACAGCCCCGTGCCGCTGCCCACCGACGAATTCAGCGCCCGCGTGCGCCGCGAGCCGTGCGGCGTGGTCGGGCTGATCGTGCCGTGGAACTTCCCCATGGTCACCACTGCGTGGAAGCTGGCGCCGGCCCTGGCCGCCGGTTGCTGCGTGGTGCTGAAACCCTCGGAGGTCACGCCGCTGGCCGAACTGGAACTGGCGCGCATCATCGCCGCTTGCGGCCTGCCCCAGGGGGTGTTCAACCTGGTGTGCGGCACCGGCCTGGCGGTGGGTGCGCCCATGGCGGCCCATCGGCGTATCGCCAAGATCTCCTTCACCGGCAGCAACGCCGTGGGCGTGCAGGTGATGCAACGCGCCGCCGAGACCGTGAAGGGCGTCAGCCTGGAACTGGGCGGCAAGTCAGCCTTGCTGGTGCTGGAAGACGCCGACCTGCAACTGGCCGTGGAGCTGGCCAGCGGTGGCGGCTATTTCAACGCCGGGCAGATGTGCTCGGCCACCAGCCGCGTGTTGGTAGCGCGGCCTCTGTACGCCGAGTTCGTGCAGCGCCTGCAGGCCCGCGCCGAAGCCATCGTCCAGGGCGACCCCTTCGAGCCGGGCACCGAGATGGGCGCGCTGGTGAACCGCGTGCAGTACCAGCGGGTGTTGGGTCATATCGAGGCCGGCATCGAAGCGGGGGCCACGCTGGTTACCGGTGGCTCGCGGCCGGGCAACCTGCCAACCGGGTTTTTCGTGGCACCCACGGTGTTCACCGACGTGCCGCTGGACAGCGCCCTGTGGACCGAGGAAATCTTCGGCCCGGTGCTGTGCGTGCGGGCGTTCGACAGCGAGGCCGAAGCCATTGCCCTGGCCAACGACAGCGACTTCGGCCTGGTGGCCAGTGTGGTCAGCGCTGACGTGGCGCGTGCCGAGCAGGTGGCCAACGCCCTGCAGGCCGGGTTGGTGTGGGTCAACGCGCCGCAGGTGATCTTCCCGCAGACCGCCTGGGGCGGCTACAAGCAGAGCAGCCTGGGCCGCGAGCTGGGGCCGTGGGGCTTGCAGGCGTTCCAGGAGATCAAGCACGTGGTGCGCGCCATGTGATCCAGCTGGCCCGGCTCACACCGTCATGCGCAGGCGCTGCAGGTCGCGCGCCGGCGGGGCGCCGAACAGCCGGCTGTACTCGCGGCTGAACTGCGAGGCGCTTTCGTAGCCCACGCGGTAGCCGGCGGCGCAGGCGTCGAGGCCGTCGGTGAGCATCAGCCGGCGGGCCTCCTGCAGGCGCAGCAGTTTCTGGTACTGCAGCGGGCTCATGGAGGTCATGGCCTTGAAGCGGTGGTGCAGGGTGGACACGCTCAGGTTCACCTCGCGGGCCAGGTCTTCCATGCGCAGCGGGTGATCGAAATGGCTGTTCAGCCAGTCGATGGCCTGGGTCACCCGGTGCATCTGGCTGTTGCTCACGGCAATCTCGTACAGCCGGTGGCCCTGGGGGCTGCGCAGCAGGCGATAAAGAATTTCCCGACGCACCAGCGGCGCCAGCATGGCGATGTCCCGCGGCGTATCCAGCAGTCGCACCAGGCGGACCACGGCGTCGAGCAGGGGCGCATCCAGTTGTTCCACGTACAGGCCGCGCTCGGTGGGCCGCGCCGGCACGCCGGTGGGGCCGGCGGCGGCAATCAGCGCGTTGATTTCGCCGGGGTCGATGTCCAGCCGCAACGACAGGCACGGGCTCTGTGGCGACGCTTCCAGGATCGCGCCGCTGACCGGCATGGCCACCGACACCACCATGTAATTCAGCGGGTCATACAGGTAGTCCTCATCGCCCAGGCGCACGCGCTTGCTGCCATTGGCCAGGATGCACAGGGCCGGGCGCATCAGTTGCGGGAACGACTGGCTGCACTGCTCCGAACGGCTGAGGAACAGCGCCGGTATGGCGGATTCAAAGCTGCCGTTGCCGGCGATGTGGCGGTCGATCAGGTCGGCGAGGGTGGCGCGCTGGCTTTCCATGAAAGGGTCCAGCTGCGCGTGGAGACGCTCGAAATCGGTCATGGCGAAGCCTCGGTAGGCGAATGCGTCGAGGATAGTTTTGTGCAAGCGCCGGGGCCAGTCCAATCCTGCGCCATGCTTGCCTGATCCTGCCGATGTTGCCGAACGGGCCAGCGGCCATGGGCCTGGCTGCTGGCGGCCATTGGTCCGGTTGCAGCGGGCGGCTGCCTGGGTGTTGTTGCACCCCGGCAGGATCAGGCAAGGCTGGAGCAGGAATCGACTAACGCTGGCTGGCGGCAGCGCTTAATCTCTGTTGCCGTACCACCAGTATCAGCCGACTACGGAGAAACGTCCCATGTCATTACCCACCCCCGTCAGCCATTGCGCTTTCATTCGGGCCCGCGCCGGGCGTTCCGCCGAACTGGGCCAGCGGCTGGAACGCTTGCTGGCGCCCTCGCGCCACACCCCGGGCTGCCTGCACTTTGCCCTGCAGCACTCCCAGTGCGACGAAGACCTGTGGCTGATCAGCGGTTTCTGGGCCAGCCAGCAGGCCATGGCCATCTGGTTCGATTCGCCGGTGATGCAGGTGTTCGATGCGCTGGTGAACGACATGCTGGTCACCAGCCTGGACTTCCATACCTTCAGCGACGTCGACAGCCGCAGCACCTGTGCAGTGCACAAACTCGCCAGCTGAAGCGCCAGGCCCTGTATGAAATGCATCCCAGCTCGGCCATGCTGCGTTGAAAACAGGCTCGGAATGCTCATTTACAACTCGTAAACTCCGCTTCCTCGCCTGTTTTCGCCTTGCCTGGCCTTCGCTGGAATACATTTCATACAGGACCTAGAATGCCCGGCTTCGATAAAACGCCGGGGCACTGAGAATGGCACGCAAAGAGTTTCAACACTTCGAGGCCGTTTCGGCCGTGGTTCCGGGCGAGGGTGGCTATAGCGCAGCCATTGCCGTGAAGGCGCTGGGCGCCGGTGGCGCGCCGCGCTTCCACAAGATCTTGCCAGGCAGCACCTTCGCTACCGCCATGACCGCTGACCAGGCTGCCTGCGACGAGCTGGAAAAACTCGCCGACGTGGACACCGACGGCGAGCTGGTCTGGTAACGGCCTACTGCGGCCGGTACATCTTGAACAGGGCCTCGGGGCCCAGCTGGAAGTAGTCGGCGGGGCCGCCGCCACGCAGGATCGGCTGGGCGGCGGCGGTGTCGTAGATACCGTCCTTGAGCAGCCATTTGGCGATGTGCACGGCCACCACTTCACCCAGGATCAGCCAGCTGGGCACCACCTGCTTGTCGGCCCGTTGCAGCTGGATGATCTGCGTGACCTTGCACTCGAACGATACCGGGCTTTCCTGCACCCGCGGCACCGCGATCACCTTCGACGCCACTGGCGTCAGGCCGCTCAGGCTGAACTCGTCGACTTCTGGCGCCACCGCCGCGCAGCTCTGGTTCATCTGCTCGGCCAGCGGCCGGGTGGCCAGGTTCCAGGCGAACTCGCCGGTCTTCTCGATGTTGTTGAGGCTGTCCTTGCGGCCCACGCTGGAGAACCCGATGATCGGCGGGATGTAGTTGAAGGCGTTGAAGAAGCTGTAGGGCGCCAGGTTCAGGCGCCCCTGCTCGTCGTGGGACGAGATCCAGCCGATGGGCCGCGGCCCGACGATGGCGTTGAACGGATCGTGGGGCAGGCCGTGGCCCTGGGAAGGTTCGTAGTAGTGGATATCGTCGGGCATTGCACGATCCTGGTGGGCAAAGATGTCAGTGTGCCGCCGACAGGACGCGCCACGCAACCGTAGCCGCTGCCGCAGGCTGCGCTGGCCCTGCGGTTCACTGAGAATCTACAGCGAGGCACAGGGCCAGAGCAGCCTGGCGGCAGCGGCTACAGGTCAATCGGTTTCGATGCGCGAATGGGTGCGGGTGTCCTTCATGAACACGTACACCAGCAGCGAACAGGCGATGCACGCCGTCACATACCAGTAGTAGCCGCTTTCCATGCCGATGCTCTTGAACCACAGGGCGATGAACTCGGCGGTGCCGCCGAATATCGAGACCGTCAGCGCATAGGGCAGGCCCACGCCCAGCGCGCGAATTTCGGTGGGGAACAGCTCGGCCTTCACCACCGCGTTGATCGAGGTGTAGCCGCTGACGATGATCAGCGCCGCCATGATCAGGAAGAACGCGCCCCACCAGGTTTCAATGGCGTGCAGGGTGGTGAGGATCGGCACGGTGCACAGGGTGCCCAGCACACCGAAGGCGATCAGGATGGGCCGGCGGCCGATCTTGTCCGACAGCGCGCCGATCACCGGTTGCAGGCACATGAACAGGAACAGCGTGGCGGCCGAGATCATCGTCGAGTCGGTCTTGCTCATGCCCACGGTGTTCACCAGGTACTTCTGCATGTACGTGGTGTAGGTGTAGAACGCCAGGGTGCCGCCCATGGTCAGGCCGACCACGGTCAGCAGTTCCTTGGGATGACGCATCAGCGTGCGCATCAGGCTTTCCTTGGGCGCTTCCTTCTTCTGGCTGAACGAGGCGGTTTCTTCCATGCCCCGGCGCAGCCACAGGGCGACTACCGCGCACAGCGCGCCGATCACGAAAGGCACGCGCCAGCCCCAGGCCAGCAGTTGCTCCTCGGTGAGGGTCTGTTGCAGCACGATCAGCACGGCCAGGGCGATGAGCTGGCCCGAGATCAGGGTCACGTACTGGAAGCTGGAGAAGAACCCGCGGCGCTCCTTGGTGGCCATCTCGCTGAGGTAGGTGGCGGAGGTGCCGTACTCGCCGCCCACCGACAGGCCCTGCAACAGGCGTGCGAACACCAGCAATATCGGCGCGCCGACGCCGATGGTTTCGTAGCCGGGGGTGAGGGCAATGATCAGCGAGCCGAAGCACATCAACAGCACCGAGGCCATCAGCGCCGCCTTGCGGCCCTTGCGGTCGGCGTACAGGCCCATCAGCCAGCCGCCGATGGGGCGCATCAGGAAGCCCACGGCGAAGATCGCGGCGGTGTTGAGCAGTTGCGCGGTGAGGTCGTTCTTGGGGAAGAACACCTGGGCGAAGTACAGGGAAAACGCGGCGTACACGTACCAGTCGTAC
This sequence comes from Pseudomonas imperatae, assembly GCF_057128625.1. Lineage (NCBI taxonomy): Bacteria > Pseudomonadati > Pseudomonadota > Gammaproteobacteria > Pseudomonadales > Pseudomonadaceae > Pseudomonas > Pseudomonas imperatae. Next base: position 440,636 of record NZ_JBSKHP010000001.1, read on the forward strand.
CACTCGACCATATTGCCCACCGAGCCGCTGAAGATCGACTTCAGCCGGCTGGAGGTGGTTTTCGGGGCGGCCTGCGCGCCTGCGGGCAGGCTGGGGGAGATTTCCATGCTGGTTCCTTCTCGTTGTTGTTGTATGGCAGCGAACAGCGTGCCTTGGGAAGGGACATAGCAGGGGGCGTGCCAGGTTGCAGAGGCTTGGTCTAGAGGGGTTGAGCGTGCGTCTTAAGCAAAATTCCGCCGATTGACCACCCGCCTATAAGCGGATTTCCGCTGATCCGAACACCGCGTCGCCTGCATCGCGACTAAAGTCGGCTCCTACCACGGGCAGCGTAGGAGCCGACTTTAGTCGCGATGCAGGCGGCGCATGGTTTTGTCAGGCGAGGAAGTCTTCGCGTTGCAGGCCGTGGCGCTGCATCTTCTCGTTGAGGGTGCGGCGCGGCAGTTGCAGTTCGGCCAGCACCGCCTTGATATCGCCGTGATGGCGGCTAAGGGCCGCGCGCAGGCACTGGGCCTCGAAGGCTTCCTGCTGGGCGGCGAGCGACGTGCCGGGGCTGGCGGCTGGCGTCGCTTCAGGCGCTTCAAGGCCCAGGGCATGGCGCTCGGCGGCATTGGCCAGTTCGCGCACGTTGCCCGGCCAGTCGTGGCTGAGCAGTTGCGCCAGGCGTGGGGCACTCAGGCGGGGCAGCTCGCGGCCAGCCCGGGCCGCGCTGTGGGCGGCGAAATGCTCGAACAGCAGGGGAATGTCCTCGCGCCGGTCGCGCAGCGGTGCCAGGCGCAGTTCGGCCACGTTCAGGCGGTAGGCCAGGTCTTCGCGGAAGCGCCCGGCGCGCGCCTCCTGCAGCAGGTCCGGCTTGGTGGCGGCGACAATGCGCACGTCGATGGCGATGCTCTGGTTGGAGCCCAGGCGCTCAACCGTCTGCTCCTGGATCACCCGCAGCAGCTTGGCCTGCTGGGCCAGCGGCAGGCTTTCGATTTCGTCGAGGAACAGTGTGCCGCCATGGGCATGCTCCAGCTTGCCGATGCGCTTGCCCTGGGCGCCGGTGAAGGCGCCGCTTTCATGGCCGAACAGCTCGGCCTCGAACAGCGCCTCGGGGATTGCCGCGCAATTGAGCGCCACGAAGGGTTTCGCCGCCCGTGGCCCGCACTCATGCAGGCAACGAGCCACGCGCTCCTTGCCGCTGCCCGTCTCGCCGCGAATCAGCACGTTCACCGGCAGGCTGGCCAGGTCGAGGATTTGCCGGCGCAGCTGCTGCATGCCCGGCGAATGCCCCAGCAGGTCGGCCTGCAGGCGGTCTTGATGGCTGGCGCGGGCTTGCAGGCGGCGGTTTTCAAGCACCAGTGCACGCTTGTCGAGGGCGCGGCGCAGGCTGCTCAGCAGCGTGTCGGGGCTGAAGGGTTTTTCCAGGAAGTCATAGGCGCCGCCTTGCAGCGCCTGCACCGCCATGGGCACGTCGCCGTGGCCGGTGAGCAGGATCAGCGGCAGCTGCGGGTCGCGGGCCTGCAGCTGTTCCAGCAGTTGCAGGCCGTCCATGCCCGGCATGCGTACGTCGCTGATGACCACCCCGGGAAAGTCCGCGGCCAGCGCCGCCAGGCAGGCTTCGGCGCGGTCATGGCTGGTGACGGTAAACCCGGACAGGCCCAGCCATTGGGTCACGGCATCGCGGATGCTGGCTTCGTCGTCCACCAGCATCACGTCGCGTAGCGGAGTCGGGTTCATGGGGCCTCCGGTTCTACAGGCATGACCAGGGTGAGCAGGGCGCCGTTGCCCTGATTGGCAGCGCTCAGGTGGCCGCCGCTTTCGTGGGCAATGGCGTAGGACACCGCCAGCCCCAGGCCGAGGCCGTCGCCCACCGGTTTGGTGGTGAAGAAGGGGTCGAACACCGTGGCCAGGTGTTCCGGGGCGATGCCACCACCGCTATCGGCCACCGACACGCGCCACTGCCCGGCATCGCGGTCTATACGCACTTCCAGGCGGCGCTGGGGCTTCTGGCTCATGGCGTCGAGGGCGTTGCGCAGCAGGTTGATCAGCACCTGTTCCAGGCGAATCGGGTCACCGCGCACCCAGGCCGGGCGGGTCAGGTGCAGCACGGTGCTGACCCGTTCCTGGCGGATGCGCGGCTCCAGCAGTTGCAGCGCCTGGTCCACCACCTCGGCCAGGTCCACGCGCTCGCGCAGGCCCGCCGGGCTCTTGCGCGCGAAGGTCTTCAGGTGCCCGGTGAGCGCGGCCATGCGCGTGAGCATCTGCTCCAGCGGCAGCAGCGCCTGGTAGGCGTCGTCGACGCGGCCGTGGTCCAGCAGCAGGCGCAGGGTGGCCAGCTGCATGCGCTGGGCGGTCAGCGGCTGGTTGATCTCGTGGGCCAGGGCCGCCGACATCTGCCCCAGGGCCGCCAGCTTGGCGGCCTGCACCAGGCCGTCCTGGGCGGTTTGCAGCTCGCGGGTGCGCGCCTGCACCAGCGCTTCCAGCTCTTCCCGGCTGCGCTGGCGCACCAGGCCCAGGCGCCAGCGCTGGTACAGGAACAGGCCGAGGAACACCAGGGTCAGCCAGGCACCAGCGGCGGCCAGGGCGGCGTTGCGGGCGTCCTCGGCGGCCAGCTGCGGCTTGCGCAGCAGGTGCAGGGTCCAGCCTTCGCTGGTCAGTGGTAGCGACTCCCACAGGTAATCGGCGCTGCCATCCGGGCCGTCGACTCGTGCCAACTGGCTGTCGCCGTCGAAGGCCGCCAACGGCTTCACCGCCAGGGGGCTCAGCGGCTGGCGGTCGTACTGGCGAGTGCTGGCCAGCTCGGCCTGGTCGGCAGCGCTCAACGCCTTGAGCTGGCGGTAGCGCCAGCCCGGCTGGTTGGCGATGAACACGATGCCGCGGGCGTCGCTGACCAGCAGGGTGTCGCTGCCCTGGCGCCATTCGCGCTCCAGCTCCGGAAACTCCAGCTTCACCACCATGGCGCCGAGGAAGGCGCCGTGCTCGTCCTTCACCGCGCTGGAGAGGAAATAGCCCGGCACCCCGCTGGTCACGCCCACGGCGTAGAAACGGCCGCTGCCCTGGCTGCGGGTCTGCAGGAAGTAGGGGCGAAAACCGTAGTTCTGGCCCACGTAGCTGGTGGGCAGCTGCCAGTTGCTGGCGGCCACGGCCAGGCCGTCACGGTCGAGCAGCTCCAGGGTGGAGCTTTGCGCGGCCTGGTTGATCTGTTCCAGCTTGCGGTTCAATGCGTCCTGGGCCGCGGCGCCGACGGGGCTCTTGAGCGCCGCGATCAGTTGCGGGTCCAGCGCCAGCACGGCGGGCAGGCTGCGGTAGCGCTCGATCAAGGTGTGCAGGGAGTTGGCGTACAGCCCCAGTTGCTGATGGGCACGACCCGCTTCCTCGGCCATGGCCAGGCGTTGGGCGTGACGTATGGCCAGCAGGGCCGAAGCCAGGGTGCCGGCGATGATCAGCAGGGTGATCAGGGGCAGGCGCAGGGCGCGAGATGGGAAGCGCATGGGCATTGCCAATCGGTTGGGGGGCAAAACCATAGCACGATGGGCGGGTGTGTAACTTTGTCGCACATCATTGGTAATGCTTCGCCGGGGCCTGGCTTTCCCCAATATTCCGGGAAATGCGCGGCGCTTTCGGACGCGGCCTGCCGGCCGCTGCTACGGGATTTCGACGAACCCGTAGCAGCTGCCGCAGGCGGCGTCGCCTACAGCAAGGTAAAGCTCTGCTGCTTGACGTTTTGCGAGTCCAGGCCGATCTGCACCTGGAACTCACCCGGCTCCGCCGCATACTTGAGCTGCGGGTTGTAGAACTTCAGGTCGTCCTCGGTGAGGGTGAAGCGCACGGTTTTTTCCTCGCCGGGCTGCAGGGTGACCTTCTCGAAGTTCTTCAGCTCCTTGATCGGCCGGGCCATGGACGCCACCACGTCATGCACGTACAGCTGCACCACCGTGGCACCGGCGACCTTGCCGGTGTTCTTCACGGTCACGCTGGCAGTGACGGTGCCGCCACGCTTGAGGGTGGCGCTGGACAGGCTCACGTCCGACAGGCTGAAGTCGGTGTAGCTCAGGCCATAGCCGAAGCTGTACAGCGGCCCGGTTTCCTCGTCGAAGTACTGCGAGGTGTAGTTGCCCGGCTGGCCGGGGTTGAACGGCCGGCCGATGGTGAGGTGGCTGTAGTACACCGGAATCTGCCCCACCGAACGTGGGAAGCTGATCGGCAGCTTGCCCGACGGGTTGTAGTCGCCGAACAGCACGTCGGCGATGGCGTTGCCGCCCTCGGTGCCCGAGAACCAGGTCTCCAGCATGGCGTCGGCCTGCTTCTGCTCCTCGACCAGCGACAGCGGCCGGCCATTCATCAACACCAGCACCAGCGGCTTGCCGGTGGCCTTCAGCGCCTTGATCAGGGCTTTCTGGGTGTTGGGCAGGGCCAGGGTGGTGCGGCTGGCCGACTCGTGGGACATGCCCCGGGCCTCACCCACGGCAGCCACCACCACGTCGGCCTGCTCGGCGGCTTTCACCGCCTCGGCGATCATCTGCTCGGCCGGGCGCTTGTCGATGTGCACTTCCTCGCGGTCGAAGATAATGCGGTTGAGGAACTCGATGGCGTCCTGGTTATCGGTGACGTTGGCGCCCTTGGCGTAGATCACTTTGGCGCGGTCGCCCACGGCGTTCTGCAGGCCATGCAGCAGGGTGATCGACTGGTCGGGTTTGCCGGCGGCCGACCAGCTGCCCATCATGTCGATCGGCGCATCGGCCAGTGGCCCCACCAGGGCGATGGTGCCTTGCTTCTTCAAGGGCAGGGTGTGGTCGTGGTTCTCCAGCAAGACCATGCTGGTACGCGCCACTTCCCGCGCGGCCTGGCGGTGCAGGCGGCTGTCGGCGTAGGTGTCGGCCGGGTCGTCGCTGGCCTTGCCGATGCGGCGGTACGGGTCCTGGAACAGGCCCAGGTCGTACTTGGCGCCCAGCACCTCGCGCACGGCGTTGTCGACGTCGGCCTGGCTCACTTCACCGGACTTCACCAGCCCCGGCAGCTCCTTGCCGTACACCTGGTCGTTCATGCTCATGTCGATGCCGGCCTTGATCGCCAGCTTCGCCGCCTCGCGGTCGTCGCGGGCCACGCCGTGCTTGATCAGCTCGTGAATGGCGCCGTGGTCGCTGATGGTGATGCCCTTGAAGCCCCAGTCCTTGCGCAGCAGGTCTTGCATCAGCCAGGTGTTGGCGGTGGCGGGCACCCCGTTGATGGAGTTCAGCGCCACCATCACCCCGCCGGCACCGGCGTCGATGGCCGCGCGGTACGGCGGCAGGTAGTCCTGGTACATGCGCGTGGGGCTCATGTCGACGATGTTGTAGTCGCGCCCGCCCTCCACGCCGCCGTACAGGGCGAAGTGCTTGACCGCGGCCATGACGCTGTCGGCGGCGGCGACGTTGTCGCCCTGGTAACCCTTGACCATCACCTTGGCGATGCGCGACACCAGGTAGGTGTCCTCGCCGAAGCCTTCGCTGGTGCGGCCCCAGCGTGGGTCGCGGGCGATGTCCACCATGGGCCCGTAGGTCATGTCGATACCGTCGGCGGCCGCTTCCTGGGCGGCGGTGCGCGCGCTCAGGCCAATGGCGCTCATGTCCCAGCTGGAGGCCAGGGCGAGGCTGATGGGGAAAATGGTGCGCTGGCCGTGAATCACGTCATAGGCGAAGAACATCGGTATCTTCAGCCGGCTGCGCTGCATGGCCGCGTCCTGCATGGGACGGTTCTCGGCGCGGGTCACCGAGTTGAACGTGCCGCCGATGTGGCCGGCGGCGATCTCGTCGCGAATCTGTTCATGGGTCATTTCCGGGCCGATGGAAATCAGCCGCAGCTGGCCGATTTTCTCGTCCAGGGTCATGCGCTTCATCAAGTCGGCGATGAACGCTTCCTTGGTCTTGAGAGGAGAGGGGGCGGTGGCCGCCATGGCCGGTGGAAAGGCCAGGCTTGTAAGGATGCCCAGCAGGCACAGCTTCTTCATGAATAGCTCTCGTCATGGCTTGCAGTGGTTTGCGAAGGCAAACAGGCGAGCCCAAGAAGGTGGAACGAATGTTTTTGTAATGTGCGCGCTTCTTTTAGCCCATCGAGGGGCGGCAATCCAGAGTTGTTTTGCCCGGTGTCGTATTCAGGCTGCGGCGGGCGGCTGGCCGGTGAGTAGGAAACGGCGGGTGTTCTGACAGACGAAGTTGTAGGACTGTGTAACTTTTTCCTTATCTTTTTGTGGCCTTCTTCTGTTGTTTTTGAAAGTCAATGCGCGGCACTTCCTGATTTTATAAGTACGTATTTCCGTGCATTGTTTTTCTCCCTGCGCCTGACTAAGGTGCGCGCTTGTGCTGGTCGATGAGCAGGCAACCTTCATGCATTTGACCCCACGGGAGAAGGAAGTCCTGAGCCTTCTGCTGGCAGGCTCCACCAACCGGGAAATCGCCGAATTGCTGGGTATCAGCGCCTACACCGTGCGTGATCACGTGTCGGCGCTGCTGCGCAAGGGGCGCGCGCGCAACCGCATGGAACTGGCCCTGTCGCCGCTGCCGTCCGCCCCCGTGGTGGCCGCGGCCAGGCCTGCGGGGGTGTTTATCTGATCGAGTCCGGGACTATTTGAAATGCTGGTGTTATTGATAGGCGAGCTGATGCTGGCCATTGCCGTGATGGGATTGTGCGTATTGCGCATAGGCGCAGGTTCACGATTGGGCAGGGAAGCGCTGCTGCAGAGGGTGGTGATGTTCTATTCCGCCGTGCTGATGGGCGTGGGCGGCCTGGCTGCGGCGGCGTGGTAGCAGGGCCGACGTCCGGAATATGAACAAGTCCGTGCCCTGGCGGGCCAAAGCCCCGTAAAATGCGCACATCTTCATTCTCCCCAGGCTTTTCCGATGTCCGCCCCTGCTGCCAGCCCCAAGACCGCGACCGACCCGCGCGCCACCTTCCTCGACCTGCTGGGCGCAAGCCTTGAGCAGAATGCCCTGGTCAAGCTGGTGCTGGCCCGGCACGTGGGCGCCGAGGCGCAGTTGCAGCGGGTCATCATCAAGCCGGTGACGGTGAAGGAGCAGGCCTGCCTGTCGTTCGTCTACCGCTACCAGACCCGCGACATCACCAAGAACCTGGCGCTGGACGAAGCCCTGGCGCTGATCGCCGACCTGCTGCCAGCCAGCTTCAAGAACGCGCACCTGCTGACCCTCACCGACGAGGTGCAGCTGGAGTTCAGCAAGAAGAACAAGCCCATGCTGCACCGCAACGCCGCGCAGCAGCCGCGCCAGGCGGCCTCGGCCGAGCATGACCGCGAGAAGAAACGCTACCTGGAACTGAGCCGGCCGTTCCTGGTGGACCTGGGGGTCACCAACAAGCAGCATGAGCTGATTCCAGCCATGTCGCGCAAGTGGAAGCAGATCAACAAGTTCATCGAGGTGTTCTCCCACGCCTTCGCCGGCGCGCCGATCGCGGCAAACCAGCCGGTGCGCGTGGCTGACTTCGGCTCGGGCAAGGGCTACCTGACCTTCGCCATCCACGACTACCTGCGCAACACCCTGGGCCGCGAGGGGCAGGTGACGGGCGTGGAGCTGCGCGAAGACATGGTCACCCTGTGCAACACCGCCGCGGCGCGCCTGGACCACCCCGGCCTGGTGTTCGAGCACGGCGACGTGCGCACCGTGGTGCCCAGCGCCATCGACGTGATGATCGCCCTGCACGCCTGTGACATCGCCACCGACTATGCCATTCACACCGGCATCCGCACCGGCGCGGCCATCATCATGTGCTCGCCGTGCTGCCACAAGCAGATCCGCCTGCAGATCCAGAGCCCTGGCCTGCTCAAGCCCATGCTGCAATACGGCCTGCACCTGGGCCAGCAGGCCGAGATGGTCACCGACAGCCTGCGCGCCCTGTACCTGGAAGCCTGCGGCTACGACACCAAGGTGTTCGAGTTCATCTCGCTGGAGCACACCAACAAGAACAAGATGATCCTGGCGGTGAAGCGCGCCGAACCCCAGGACCCGCGTGCGCTGCTGGAAAAGATCGAGGCGCTGAAGGCGTTCTATGCCATCCAGGAGCATTGCCTGGAAACCCTGCTCAAGGCCGACGGCCTGATCTGAAGCCCGCGTTTCCGACGCCAGCGTAGGACGGTTCTTTTTTGCCGTCCGAGGCTTGATGTCGGATAGGCAGCCCCTCCGTACCCCGTGACACTCGCCTTTTTTCCACGGGCGAGGTGCTCATATGGGCAATGGCATTTACTTCCTGGCGGCGCTTTGCTGCGGCGCAGGCCAGGCCTGGGCGCAAGAGCCGCCCAGCGACCCCGACTACCCACTGCAAACCTACCTGCACCAGAGCAATGTACCTGGGGTGTGGGCGCGCTATAGCGGCCAGGGCGTGCGCATCGGCCAGTTCGAGGCGCACGGCAAGGCGCACAAGAAGGCGTTCGCCTACCACGATGAAGACCTGCTGCCCAACGTCGACCCCCAGTGGCAGGCCAACAGCGTGCCCTGGCTGTGGGGCAGCAAGGCCAGCCCCGACCCCCATGCCCAGCACGCCAGCAGCGTGGCCGCGGTGATGGTGGCCGCGCGCAACAGTCAGGGCACCGTGGGCGTGGCGCCCCAGGCAACCATTGGTGGCCACTGGGTGGGCGGGCAGCTGGAAACCCTGGCCAAGCTGAAACGCTACGATGTAGCCAACCTCAGCTGGGGCGCCATCGGGCGTTTCGAGCCGGTGCTGCAGGTGCCGGCCATTGGCGCGGTGCCGGTGCAGTACCGGCGGGCATTGAGCGAAGGCCGCGACGGGCTGGGCACGGTGATCGTGATGAGCGCCGGTAACGACCGCCAGGCCGGTGGCAACACCAACTACGCCAGCCTGAGCAATATGCGCGGCAACATCATGGTCGCCGCCACCTGCCCGCCGCCGCGCAGCCAGCCGTGCGCGGCGCCGGGCTTTTCCAGCCCCGGCGCCAACCTGCTGGTCAGCGCACAGGGGGTGGGCGTGTTTACCCGGGTGGGGGTGCCCCAGGCCGGCACCAGCCTGGCGGCGCCGATTGTCAGCGGCATCGTAGCGCTGATGCTGCAGGCCAACCCGCGCCTGGGCTACCGCGATGTGCAGGACATCCTCACGCTCACCGCCCGCCAGGTGCGCGACCCGTCTACCGACTGGCAGTACAACGCCAGCCGCCAGTGGAACGGCGGCGGCATGCATGTCAGCCACGACTACGGCTACGGCGAGGTCGACGCCCAGGCCGCCGTGCGCCTGGCCCAGGACTGGCCGGCGCGGCAGCGGTTCGCCAACGAGGCGCTGCTGGAGCAGCCGCTGGCCAGCCGCCGCGGCGAGTTCGCCATTCCCGACAACGACCCTGGCGGCCTGAGCTACGCCATGCCATTGGCGGACGCGCGCCTGCGCGTCGAGCACGCGCTGGTCGAGGTCAAGCTGACGCACCAGCGGCCCGGGGATCTGCAACTGGTGCTGGTCTCACCGTCGGGCACCCGTTCGCTGCTGATGGACCGGCCTGGCAAGCCGCCCGCCGATGGCGCCCATGCCGGCGACCTGCGCTTCCACCGCAAGCAGAGCCTGGACTTCATCTTCAGCACGGCACGCCTGCGTGGCGAACCGGCGTCGGGCGAGTGGCGGCTGCTCATCACCGACCTGGCCCAGGGCAGCACCGGGGTGCTGCACAGTTGGCGCCTGAACCTGTTCGGGCGCCAGGACAACGGCAATGATCACTACGTGTACACCAACGAGTTCGCCACGTTGCAGGCCCCTGCACGCAAGAGTCTGCGGGACGTGAACGGTGGCATCGACACCCTCAACGCGGCCGCTATCAGCAGTGCTTCGATGATTGACCTGAACAGTGGCGAGGCGCGGTTGGCCGGGCAGGCCGTGCGCCTGGAGAACCCTGGCGAGCTGGAGCACCTGATCGGTGGCGATTACGCCGACCTGCTGATCGGCAATGGGGCAGCCAATGCGCTGCTGGGTGGTCATGCCGATGATCAACTGCGGGGTGGTGCCGGGGATGACTGGCTGGACGGCGGGCCTGGCCACGACACGCTCAGTGGCGGCCCGGGGCGCGATCGCTTTGTGATTCATGCGCGGGCCGGGGAGGGCGATACGCTGCTGGACTTCGAGCCGGGGCAGGATCGCCTGCTGCTCAGTGGCTTCGCCGAGGGCACCCGTCCGGCTTTCAGCCGCAGTGGCGAGCACACCCTGGTAACCTTGCCCCACGGCCAAGTGCTGAGCCTGCGCCATGTGCTGCCGGAACAGCTGCGCGACAGCGACTGGCAACTGCTGCCTGAACCACCGGCGCTAGACCTGCTGCAAGCCGGCCTGCCACCCCCGTAGCAGCTGCCGAAGGCTGCGTCCCAGTTGCCAGTGACGCGGCCTGGCGGCCGCTGCTACACCAGCCTAGCGTTTGCGCTTCACCGCAGGCTTTGGCACCGGCACGTTCAGCGCCGGCGCGCCCAGCGGGTGGCTGGTGGCGTCGAAGAACTGCACCTCGCGGCCGGCGAACAGGGTGGTGAAGTAGTGTTTCTGGCTGAGAATCCAGGCATCGCTCAGCGGGAAGATCGACACCGCCAGCTGCTGCACGCCGGCCTGTTCGATGGCCTCCAGCAGGTAGCGGTCCTGCTCGCCCAGGCTGTGGCCGAACAGGCACAACGGGCCCTGGTGCTGGGCCAGTTGCGCGTGGCACCAGCTCAGGTAGTCGGACTGGCGAATGGCGCGCAGCTTGTCTTCGCGACGACCTTCGTTGACGAACAGCGGCACCTCGCCAGGCTGGTTGATGGCGAAGCCGTCCAGCAGGGCGCTGCCCACCGCGTTGCGCTTGCGCGTGGTGCCGTCCACCTGGCGAATCAGGTGCAGGCCGCCGTGCAGGTGCAGCACGCGGGTGGCGTCGCTGCGCACGCGGCGCACGTCAAAGCCCTGGTCCACGTCGAACAGCTCGTCGAAGCCCTCGGGCGCCTGTTCCACCGCCCAGGTCAGCAGCAGGTCGTAGTTGCTCGAGTAAACCGTAGCGTATTCACGCAGGTGGCGGGCCATCGCCTGCAAGTGTTCGCCCGGTAGCAGGCGGAACGGGATGTGGGCGCTGCGCATGGCGTGGATCAGCGCTTCCTTGATCGCGTAATAGCGGTTCAGCGGTGCCGAGGCGCTGATGGCCAGCGCGGCGTTGACCCGCACCGTGGTGTTGAGGGCGCTGAGCACCTGCTCGAAATTCTCGGTGCCCATGGATTTGAACAGCGCCAGGTCGGTCTGCCCCAGGGGCTTGTTGCGCACTTTCTGCGCGCGCTCGAACAGCGAGTCGTAGGCAAAGTTGCGCCACAGGGCACGGCTGGCGCCGTTGCCCAGCAACAGGCCGGTGCAGTGAAAGGGCAGCTGCGGCCATTGGCCCAGGCTGGCGTCGAAAGCGTCGAGTTCCATGGCGTGCGTCTTGCTCGGGATCGGTTACAGGGCGCGACTGTACCATGGGGTGCGGGCGGGGAAACCGTCTTGTCATGTTCGTCGCCGACTATGCTGGTCTCTTTTGCCCTTGCAGGAAGCACCCATGTCGTTACGTTGGTTGACCACCGCTTTACTCATGACCGCCGCTGCCGTGGCCCAGGCCCAAGTGCCCACGGGCGAGGCACTGGCCAAGGCTGCCGGTATCCCCTGGCCGGCCGTGATCGCCCATCGCGGCGCTTCCTATGACGCGCCGGAGTCCACTCGCGCCTCCTACCTGCTGGCTCGCGAGCTGGGTGCCGACTACCTGGAAATGGACCTGCAACGCACTCGCGACGGCCAGTTGATTGCCCTGCATGACACCAACCTGGGGCGCACCACCGACATCGCGACGAAATTCCCCGAGCAGAAAGACCAGCCCGTCAACCAGTTCACCCTGGCGCAGCTGAAAACCCTGGATGCCGGCAGCTGGTACAACAAGGCCTATCCCGATCGCGCCCGCCCGGCCTACGCGGGCCTGAAAATCCTGACCCTGGATGAGATCATCGACCTGGCCGACCAGGACCCGGCACACCGCCCGGGGCTGTACATCGAGACCAAGGCGCCGCTGCTGTTCCCCGGCATCGAAAAGGAACTCACCGCCAAACTGATCCAGCGCGGCTGGCTGACCGCTGCCGGCGAGGTGGCGCCGGGGCACCGGGTAGTGCTGCAGACCTTCGAGAAAGGCAGCCTGACCCTGCTCAACCAGTTCATGCCCAAGGTGCCGAAGGTGTTGCTGCTGTGGGTAGGCGAGGGCAGCATCGACCCCGCCTCGCCAGCGGCCTACAACCCCGCCAGTGGCGAAACCAAGGCCGCCTACTACGCCCGCCAGCAACCCCGCGACCACGCGGCCTTCGAACAGTGGCTGGACTTCGCCAAGGCCAACGGCGCAGTCGGCACCGGCCCCTCGGCGGCCCTGACCCAGGGCGGCGACCAGAGCTACATGGACCTGGTGCAACCCTGGATGAACCAGCTCACCCACGCCAAGGGCATGCTGGTGCACGTGTACACCGTGGATGACTCGGTGGATTACCAGAAAGTCATGGCCGCGGGCGTGGACGGCATCTTCACCAACCGCAGCAGCGAGTTGCTCAAGTTCTACCACCGCCCCGCAAGCCGCAGCGTGCCGGCGATTCTCCAGGCGAACGGCTACTGACTCACCCTGACCCAGCGATCGCACGCAGCAGCAACTGTCTTGAAATGGCGTCGTCTGCATCGCGACTAAAGTCGGCTCCTACGCCGTGCGTGGTAGGAGCCGGCCTTGGCCGCGATGCAGGCGACGTGGTCTATGGGGTTTCCGCATTCGCGTAGCAGCTGCCGAAGGCTGCGTCCGGCGGCGGGCCTGTGTTGCGCCGGGACGCGGCCTGCGGCCGCTGCTACGGGCGGGCGCTGTGTCCCCTCAGACGTATGACCACCGATGTTGATCGCACCGTGCGCCAACGGGTTTTTGGAAGCCACGGGATGCAGCAAGGGTGTCCTAAGGGCGTAGGAAATTTCCTCTTTTTTTCCTCCTCTCGAACGAGGCTTTATTTGCATGGCTTTGTGGCTACGCTTGCTTATGGGCAGTTAGCCAGCATCGTTATCTACGGACTGAAAAAACACAAAAAGGGGCGGCACATGGAGTTTTTCGAGAAATTGGCCAGCCTGGCCGCGAAGGTGCGTCTACAAGGACCGGCGATCCAGACGGAGGAAGCCACCAAGAACGCATTTGTCATGCCTTTCATCAGCACTGTCCTGGGCTATGACGTGTTTGACCCGCAGGAAGTGACGCCTGAATTTGTCTGCGATGTGGGCACCAAGAAAGGGGAGAAAATCGACTACGCAATCATGAAGGACGGAGAAGTCCAGATCCTGATCGAGTGCAAAAAGATCGGTGAACCGTTGCAGATCAACCACGCCTCGCAGCTGTTTCGCTATTTTCATGTCACCAGTGCGCGGATATCTGTGTTGACGAACGGTCAGGTTTATAAGTTTTTCACTGACCTTGATGCACCGAATAAAATGGATGAAAAACCGTTTCTAGAGCTCGATTTGCTCGATATCGATGAGTACTCGGTCCCAGAGCTCACCAAGCTGACAAAGGGTGCCTTTGATGTCGACTCGATTATTAGCGCTGCAGGCGAGCTGAAGTACGTCAGTCAAATAAAAAAGCTGATAGCTGCGCAATTCACCAAGCCTGAGGACGACTTCGTCAAGGTGTTCACGACGCGTGTCTACGACGGTGTCATCACCCAAAAGGTCAGAGAGCAGTTCACTGAACTCACCCGGAAGGCGCTCATTCAGTTTCTAAACGATCAGATCAACGACCGGCTGAAATCTGCGATGAGTGGAGTGGTTCAGCCCGCCCTCGCAACTGTAGCGACGGCTGTCGAAGCGGCTAACAGTGCGGTTGATGACGAGTCTGACGATAAGGTGATCACTACCCTCGAAGAGCTGGAGGGTTACCACATCGTGAGGGCCTTGGTCCGGTCGGTGGTGGATGCGAAGCGCATTGTCCAGCGTGATACGCAAAGCTATTTCGGGATCCTGCTGGACGACAATAACCGGAAACCTATCTGCAGATTGCATTTCAACCGTAGCCAGAAATATATCGGTATCTTCGACGAGGCAAAGGTTGAAACCCGTCACCCAATATCTTGCGTGGATGATATTTACGAATACTCGGAACAGCTGAAAAAAACCGTGGGGTTTTACCAGTGATAGGCTTTCTCAGGTGAATAGCCAGAGTCTGGGGCCTGGCGCCCCAGACGGTATAGCTCAGAAAATCAGTCCTTTATCGATACCCAAGGACGTTTGATACGCTGTTTTTTTGCTAGTCGATAAACGTATTCACGCCCTGGATGGCGGGTCCAACGCAGGTTTTCGATCAGCGTGCGTTCGTCAGCGTTGAGACGAACATAGCCCATACTCCGGAGGGCTTGGGACAAAGCTGGATTGCTCATAAGGGTTTCTCTGTGGTTGGTCTATGTCTGCTTCCTGACGCCAATCAGGAGGGCAGAACCGTACGGGTTGGCGTACCGGCCACAGTCCGGCGTGCCCAGGGGCACCCACGCACGATCCTGCCCATAAAGAGCATAGCCATGCTGCGAACGACTTAGCCGTCTAAACGGGGATGTCTGTCCGCCTGTGAGTACCAGGACGCCAATCCTGTGACGCCGATATAAAGCGCCGGAGGGGACATTACCCTTCCGATCCCGCGCAGACAACCCTAGCACCTAAAAGAACATTGCCCCCAGAGTTCACCGCCCCGCAGAACGGAGTTGTCATTCCTGTAGTTTCGAGAAGTCGCCGCTGTGGCTGGCCAACGGAACGCTCCGCGAATGAGTGAGCTGCAGAGGCCAGCGCCGCCTGGCAGCGCCTACAAATCCTGGCGGTCCTTGCGCAACGTGGCGATGGTGCGGTTGATGTAGTCGGCGTTGCGGTCCAGGGTTTCCAGGGCGCTGCGCACGTTCTCGGCGATATCTTCCGCCTCCCAGCGCACCTCGACCCACAGGGCCAGTTCCTCTACTGCGGCGGCAATCGCCAACTGGTTTTCATACAGCTTGTCCAACAGCACGGGTTGCAGCAGCTGGTCCGTCATGCCGAGCTCCTTGTTCCATAGGGCAGCTTGGGGGTCATTATCGGTACGACCTGCGGCGTGTGTAATCGTTCTGTTAATGTGTGGGTGGATCCATTGCCGACTATTTTTTTGCATTGATGGCAGTGTAGCTGTTGCCGCAGGCGGCGCTAGGGACGTTTTTTCACCGATCTCCAGTGAAAGTCGGCTAGATGGAATGGGTATTTGTGCGCAGATTCGGGATTGGCTTATAAAGATGCGTAGCCCTCGACCAATCCTCCAGCGCCAAGACCAACAATGACTGCACTCAATGATCCCCTTGCCGCCGCTTCCCCCATTGGTACTGATCAAACCCTGCGCCGGCGTTCGCTGTTCGCCGCGTGCGGCGCTCATGCCGTGCACGACGGTCTCACCGATCTCATCTATGTGTTGCTGCCCATCTGGCAGGCGCAATTTGGCTTGAGCCTGGCCCAGGTGGGGCTCTTGCGCGGCGCGTACTCGGGCACCATGGCCGGTCTGCAACTGCTGGCCAGCCGCGCGGCCCGGCGTTGGGGCCGGGAGCGGTTGCTGGTGGGCGGCACGGCGTTGGCCGGGCTGGCGTACCTGCTGGTTGGCCAGGCCGGCGGCCTGGCGGTGTTGCTGGTTGCGCTGATGCTCGGTGGGCTGGGAGCCAGCGCCCAGCACCCGCTGGCGTCATCGCTGGTGACCGACAGCCATGAAGCGGGCGGGGGCGTGAAGCAGGCGCTGTCGCAGTACAACTTTGCCGGCGATATCGGCAAGACCCTGATCCCCGGCCTGGTAGGGCTGCTGCTGACGGTGATCAGCTGGCGCGCCAGCGCCACCCTTATCGGCCTGCTGGGTATCAGCGCCGCCGTGCTGCTGTGGTGGCTGATTCCCTCGCAAGCCGTGGCTGCGCTCCACGCCGGAAAAAACGCGAAGGCGGGTGCTGGCGAAGGTTCGGTGACTGGCCTGCGCGCGTTGCTGGCGACAGGTACCCTCGACAGCGCCGTGCGCATGGGTTTCCTGACCTTCCTGCCGTTCCTGCTGCAAGGCAAGGGCGCTGGCAGCGCCGGCATTGGCCTAGCGCTGATGCTGTTGTTCATCGGTGGTGCCTTCGGCAAGCTGCTGTGTGGCTACCTGGGCGCGCGCATCGGCATGATGAAGACCGTGTGGCTCACCGAGACCACTACCGCGGTGCTGATCGTGCTCGCGGTGTTCCTGCCGCAGTTCGCCCTGATGGCGCTGCTGCCGTTGCTGGGGCTGGCGCTCAACGGGACTTCATCGGTGCTGTACGGCGCCGTGCCTGAGCTGGCCGGAGCCGGCAAGCGCGAACAGGCCTTTGCACTGTTCTACACCGGCACTATCGGCGCGGGCGCGCTGGCGCCGGTGTTGTTCGGGCGGTTGGGGGACGCGACCGGGATACCGGCGGCAGTGATGACGTTGGCGGCGATGTTGTTGCTGACGGTGCCGTTGGCATGGGTGGTGGAGCGGGCAATGGACCGGTGATTTGACGTCATCCTGCACTCTGCGATGCAACCGGACACTTCAATTCGCTGGTACCCGCTTAGTTAAACAGAGCAGCCATGTCTTCGAGGCTCACGGTTTCGTTTTCCTCAAGGCTGTGCAGCCGCTCGATGGCCAGCAGCTCAGCGCGCAGGTCGTCGATTTCGTCCTGCATGGCCTGGTAGGCGTTCACGCCGATCAGCACTGCCGCCGGCTCATTGTCCTTGACGACCACCACGTGGGGTACGTCTCCATTGGTAACTTCTTTTAACCGTGCGCCGAAGGTGCGGGCCATGGTGGTGGCGGAGACTGCTTGATCGGCTCGGTCGAGAAGTGCGCTCATGGATTGATCCTCGGGCTTGTCATGCAGGAGATTGGATTGAGGTGGTCAGGTGTAGGCTAAATATTGCGGGTCATCATGCCCGATACAATGCGTAACGCCCTCGGGCGTTGAAGGTCGACTGTAAATCTTCAGCGCGCACGAACGCCAGCGCAGCCTGACGGCAGCGGCTACGGGTGTTTGAATATTCTGGGGGGAAATATCAGGCTGCATCAGCAGCAGGGCTGACGCTTGCCTTGAACGGTTTCACTGGCTCAGGACGAGCAGCGAGCCGAGGGGAATGCTGGAGCGGGTGAAGGGAATCGAACCATTATAGGACAGGAAATCTCGGAACTGTGTATGTGTGTAGGCGCGCACCCGAGGCAGATACTGTGAAAGCGTGTAGGTGTGTATCCTGAGGTGGCTGATTTTGCTGGGGCTCATCTCCACGGTTTGGAGATGCACCACTAATTCCTAACTCACTCACATGTGAACGAGTGTATGTAATCCGGATACCTCTGTTTTCTACCCAACTCCCCAGCCCCGGCGTCCCTGATCCCCGCGATATCAGTCATCGCTTACCCCTTCGCCAGCCTCATCGGGACGCGGGTCATAGCGGCAAACAGCGGGGCAAAAAAAATCCGCTGGCGTAGGACGTCAGAGCACATTACGCCTCCCCAGTATCACACCTCTGCGCAAAGAGATATTATCGTGCCATCACTCAAGTCGCTCGGGTGCCCAGTCAACATCCCGACAGGGAGAAGGGCTCTCGCTGGAGCTCAGCATGGATCGGCTGCACCAACTCGCAATTGTTAATACAAACATCGAACATATCCCGAGGTTTTCGAATCGGGCTTTTTTGTCGTGCTTGAAAATTAATAAATAACACTCTAATTGTATCCAGGGAGGCATATAAATGAATGAACCTGACCAAGGCTATATATTCAATCCTGCAGATCTCGTCGAATATGCGATGGATAAGCCGATTGGCGCTGCACGGGCAGCATTGACGGTGGCCTTGGAAAAGGCTGATGTTCATGTTGATATCGTTATCGAAGAGCTTTCAGAAAACATGGAGTTGAATCAAGGTTTTCTAAAAGAGCTTTCTGGCGCATTGCGGAAAAATCCTAGTAAGGTGCTTGGCGGTATGCCAAACCGCATCAAGGGCCTCCAGTTTGAGCGCGATATCGGACTATGATTAATTTTGATCTGTTTTTTACGCATAAGGCATCTACGTGGAGCAGGGTGGCCAATGTCTATCGGTGAGAATGCCATAAAAGTCCCTCCGGCCCCGGAGCTTATGCTGACTGCACTTGACGTGCAAAAAGGAGAGCCGGTTCACCCCTTGGATCGTCTGATGATAATGTCGGCTGATGAGTGGGAGATATTTACCCTAGAACTGGTTTTTTACTTTGATAAGCACTACGAGCAGGTCACACGTTGTGCGGGTGCTGGGGACAAAGGGCGGGATGTCATCGCTCGGTTCTCATCGGGATGGGATAACTACCAGTGCAAGCACTATGGTAGGAAATTAAATGTTGCAGATGTTGTGGCTGAGCTCGGTAAACTGGTTTTCTACACGTGGAGAGGAGACTATACCCTTCCGCAAGTTTATCGTTTCGTTACGCCGAAAGGTTGCAGCTCTGATTGCATTGACATGCTGGTCAATAAATCACGCATCAAGACCGAGATCATAGCTCGATGGGATGTCGAGTGCCGTGACAAAATCACGAAGACAGAGTCAATCCTGCTGGAAGGTGATTTTCTGGATTACTTGAATTCTATTGATTTTTCATTCGTTGACGAAATGTCGTCTCTGGAACTTGTAGACAAACATCAGCAGACCCCGTACCACTCATCGCGTTTTGGTAGTTATCACCTAAAACGTCCGCAGTTGAAGAAAGATGTTCCTGTGTCTGTCGGGGACAATGAGAGAATTTATATTGAGGCTCTTTTGCATGCATTTTCCGATGTTGATGGAAAAGAGTATTCACATGCAGATGCTTTGACTAGTGACTATGCAGAGGATCTTGAGCGGGCCAGGATCAACTTTTTCAGTGCCGAATCTTTAGAGGTGTTTTCGCGGGACGCATTTCCCGAAGGTTGTTATCGGGAGCTTAAAGAGGACTGCTATGAAGGCTTGCACAGTGTAGTGCGCCAGGAGCACAGAAATGGATACGAGCGATTTCTGAAAGTAAGCACCCAGGCAGTTAATGTTCCATATGACTCCCATCCACTTGTTCACTATATCCGGCCTTCCGATCGAAAAGGGCTGTGTCATCAATTGGTGAATGATAAAAAAATTAAGTGGGTAAGGAGATAGGTTATGAGTTCCAAGGATGTGTTTAATAGCTCTGTAGAGGTTGGAGCAAGGATCGTTATTTTGCTCGCTGGACTTGGTCGGAAACTTGATTTAGATGAGCTTGTATTTTTTGACTATGCATCGACTTATAGCGGCGATTTTCAGGGAGAGCCAAGCCTGCATCCAGTATTGCTGAACCGTCTTGCTGAGCTTGTTCGGAGGCGTGAAATCTTCCCTGCTGCCATAAAACTCTTTATATCAAAAGGACTTGTTAGCTCTCAAGTTGATGAGCTTGGTGTTCGATATTATGCAACTAGGGAAGGCGTTGAGTTTGCTGGGAAACTCTCTTCTGATTATCACGCCGACTTTTGGCGTCGGGTTTCGTGGGTCGAGGCGAACTTCGACCACCTTACGGCTCAGCGCAGCACTATTTATAAAATTGACAGGGTGGTCTGATGTTTATTGAAAGTGTTGTTGTCAGTGGCCCTGATCTCCCGGATGCCTCTGTGTATTTTACGAAGGGCGCTAACGTCGTTCAGGGTGGATCCGATACGGGCAAATCCTATATTGTTTCCTGCATCAAGTTTGCCTTGGGTGCGACGGAACCTCCCAAGCCAATTTCTCTTTCAAGGGGCTACACCTCCGTTAGGATCAAGTTTGAAAACGACGATGGAAGCTTCTTCACCTTAGAGCGGCCATTCGTATTAAACGCGAAAGCAACTCTAATCGATGAGAAAGGGGTGGTTTCGACCCTTGGCGCAAAACATAGTGCGAAAAGAACAGATACCATATCCAGCCATTTTTTGCAGAAGATGGAACTCGATGGGAAGTTACTGCTCTCAGGCGCGGAATCACTGAATAGTAGCTCTTTTTCATTTCGGGACTTTGAAAAGACCCTGCTGATTGATGAATCGAGGATCGTTGCCGAGTATTCACCCGTGGGTACTGGCCAGAATTCGGAGAAAACCAAAGAGAAGTCTATATTGAAACTTCTGCTCACAGGGCAGGACGATTCTGCGGTCAAAGGCGCGAAAAAAGATTTGGCGTCAAAAGCTTTGTTAAAACACAAGGTAGATGCCGTTGAAGAAGTTGTAACTAAATTCTATCCGGATGATGATGGAGCTCAGCTTCACGAGCTTCAAAGGCTAAACTCGTTCAAGACCCAGGTGACGGCTCGACTGGGCTTGGCTGAAGCGGAATTGAAAAGTGCTTTCGAATCCAGTGATGGTCTTTTTGAACAGAAAGCACGCCATATCTCCGAGCTAGAGGTGGCCGAGGTCAAAGTATCTGAGGATAGGGCGCTCTTAAGCCGATTTACCATGCTTGGCCAAAAATATGAGTCAGACCGTCAGCGCCTTGTTGGAATTGAGCAAGCGGCAACTCTGCTTGATGCTGCCGATACGGTGCATTGCCCCACCTGTGGGAACAATTTCGGCTCTGACACCTGTATATCCGATGTAGATGATATCCGGATGGGTGTTTTCTTCGAACTTGATCGCATCTCCAAGAATATCCTTGAACTTTCGGAGGCCCAAGGCTCTCTTTCTGCGGCGATTGAACGAAACACCTCCTGCGCGCAGTCCTCGAAAGCCGCTATTGCTGCGTTGGAGAAGCAGCTAGCCTCAGAGCTCCAGGAATCAGTGCAGGCCGTGAGTGACCTCAAAGAGCTTTCCTCATGCATCAGGCATGATTTGGCTGCTCTGGATGAACGAGTGGCCGCAAAGGCTAAATTAACCGAAGAGTTGAAACGGCTGGGCCTTCTCCTGCTTGAGGAACAAGACGGGTATACCGCTGATAGCTTCGAGGACGCCGTGAAACCGCTGGTTTCTGAGATTCAGTCGATCCTTGGCCGCTGGGGATTCCCAAATCATCTGCCAGTGGATTTCGATTTCAAAACGAGGGATATCACCATCGGCGGCAGCGCGAGAGGCCATTTTGGTAAGGGGTATCGTGCTGTTGCGTTCTCCGCCTTTGTCCTAGGATTGATGAACCTGTTAAAGCTCTCTGGTCGACATCCTGGCTTCGTTGTACTGGACTCGCCACTGACGACCTACAAAGAGGGGGACGAATTGCCAGATGAAGAGCGCGACGAAGTCTCCAGTGACCTCATCTACGCCTTTTATCGAGATATTGCGGACAGCTTCAAAGACTCTCAAATAATAATTTTCGAGAACCAAGAGCCTAGTATGTCCGTAATCCCCGCGCTGAATTATCAGCACTTCACGAAAAACCGGGGCCATGGCCGATATGGCTTCTTCCCCTTGAGAGACTAGCTTTCCTGTGTGCCCCGTGATCGATCGCCCGCTCTGGAGCGTGGTGATCGATACGATCGCAGGTTGAAGCGGGTTCTTGATCAATTATTACTGCGGCAGCGCGAAGCTCAAATACTCCAAGAGCTCTGGGCGACAGTTATTGACGATCTGTCGCCCGTTGGTTTCGTGATTACTCTTCAATGAAAAAAATCGTCATGTAGTGTGGCTTAATATCTTTTGAATCGCACCATAGGTCGAATCTTTCAGACTCGTGTGCGACAAATCCACTGTAATCATCATTGGTCAGAATGTGCGTTTTAGCATGAATAGGCCGCAGATGATTTCTTTCAATCATGAACTCCCTCGTGCTTATCAATTCGTCGATAATCACTTGCAAATCTTTTTCATGTTTTTGCGAAATGTAATTCTGCAGGCCGTCATCGAGCGGCAAGTAACCCCCATGTATCGCCATTATATCCGTGAGAGTAATTGCAGCAGGACTAATTGCTGATGGCTGCCACGATGCATCATCTTCTCGAATAAGATTTTTTTCCTTAAACTCAAGCCAATTGCAATGCCAGCCAGCCGCCTGAGGTGTTTCGATTCCCTTAGCAATCAAGAGGGGCTGCACGCTGTCCATGTGCAGGCCATCTCCCCATGGCATACCGATCTTGAAGTAGTGGGAGATTTTAGTCCAAACCATTTCCAAGATAAGCTTTGCGGAATTATATCTTGTTGAAACTACCGCTACCCATTCTCCGACATCACGTACTCCGATGAATGGAGTGCCGTTTCCTTTGATTAGGCAGTAATTATTTGACGTTACCAGACTTGGTATTCCTGGAATACCAACGCGCTCACCCAGCTTCGTAGAAGCTTCCAAAATTTTAACGAACGCTGCCCTCATGCCCTCTTCAGTTGTGTATCCCTCGTAGCCATGTATCACAGATATCGGAGCTAAGGACTCTTGAACTAAGCAGTAGAATAGTATCCCATCGGCTTTAGAAAGGCTGTGTATCTGGCGGTAATGCTCTGGTGCTGATTTGCCAGTTATTTGAGCAAACCATCTTCTTGCCAGATGAATATCTGGTTCATATCCTTCCTCCAGGCGTCTCTCAAAATGATCTGTGAATTTATTCCTGATTTTTGCCAAGTGGGTGATGGCGTCAGCATAGTCGCGTTTAACCAAGTTTTTTTTGACTTCGAAAATGCAAAGGATCTGCTCGATGTTATAGAAATACTGGTCACCTAGGCCGTATCTTGTACCCTTGCCATGAACTAGCATGCAATCGATTTGCTCAGGGAGAGTTTCGCCACCGACCACGACGAAACCTGATACAACTCGTAAATCGAGTTGCTTGGGGATAGAAATCTTGAAAAATCCCTTGCTTGGTAATCTCCTCGTAGGCACTACCAAGCGTTGGCATGTGCGGCATATGCACGTCGGCTATTTTTTTGACTTCGCTTTCGATGAATTTTTCAAGCAGCTCAGAAGATTTCAAGAGCATCAGAAATTTCCTTTTTCAGGTTGATTATCATCCTAAACCGATGAGGAGGTGCAATGCAGTGATTGCCGAGCGCGTCGAAGACGATGGATCTGACGAGCATCTGATCGTTTTGATCACAGCGGGGCCTCTGATACCCCCGAGGTCAGACAGGATACTTGGATCAAGCCTGCTAAGGATGGGGGAGGCTGTTCGATTACCAGGACTGCGGTTTAGATGAACATCGTGTGTTCAGGATCAGCCCACTCGATGCCCTCCAACGAAGGTTCGACCTCCCAGAGCTTGAAATCATAACGGCAGTGAAGCTTCCGGGTATCTCCAAACCAAGCACACAAGGTAGCTACCAGATGCATACCTTAGCGCGGATTACCCATGTGTCTAGCCACAACCGGGTAGCAGCAGTCAGGTAGCTTTAATCAGGTAGCAGCAGTCAGGATTGCAATAAGCTCCTCCGGCGTAACGATCTTCACGTTGTATTTCTGCGCATATAGCGTGCGATTTGAGGGGTGCAGGATTGAGCTGGTGCCTGCTCCCGCGCCTTTATCGTTGGTGCAGAAATACTCAAAACCGTAGCCATAGGTCGCAGCTAGTGCATCACCGTCCATCCATTCAGCTACCCCTTTTGCGAGCTTTTTCTCAGTGATCGGATCATCTTGAATCGCAGGTACCAAGCCTTTCTGCGGATCGTTGAGCATTGCCATCAGTGCTCCTTTGCCGCAACCAAGTGATTCGATGTACCTCAGGCACTCGAAGCTCCTGTTAATGCGGTCTTGGAGGGCCAAGGTTTCTGAAGCCTTGTATTTGTCCGCCAGGGGATCCCTTGGGGCTCCAATGCGAGGAAGATGGACGAAGCGAAAGCCTAGCGCGGCTGCCTTCTCGACTGTTGCTTCAAGGTACTCTGGGAGATCCGAGGGAGGGGTGCCCCGAGATTGGCTTTCTACCTTGTTGTCGACGGTTATCGTAATTGCAGGCCGGTAACTCTGGAGGTAAGCCTTCCGCGCGGTCTTGGGAATTGCCTCCAGGTTCACTATCCCTTCGAAGAAAAAAGGTGTGATTGCCTGTGTGGTGATCCGGGCATGGAGAGCCTGGACGGCAGGGGGCGCGCTCGCCCGCTTCGCTTCGTCTGCAATGTATTCCCAAACATTAGAGTCAAAGACTACTGGTACGCTCATGACGCTTCATTCCTTGTTGCTAAAGGCGGGAGCTTTCTATGGGGGGCGTTGCAGCAACTATCAAGCCTGTACCGCGCTGAGTTGCTCGCCGCGCCTGGGGTGGCGATGCCACTACCGGTAACCAGCACGTGTTTCAGGTCGGGAGTATGGGCTTCGTCATCATCAGCACTGCCTTGAGTTCAGCAATCCAGTCTAGCTGCAGAGCATCTGCTCGCCCCGTCGATTTCGCTGGGCGCTCGATGATTGCATGTTTTCTCAGTCATACCTGGCTCTTTTAAATCGGCAGGCCTTTATTGGCCGTTGGGATTGTTCCCCATTTAGGGTATGAATACCCACCTCGCATGGCGGTGGGCTGAGTTCTGTCCACGGCCTGTCATCGTGGAGGAGGTCGTTTTTGGCTAGGGAATACGTGTGGCGGCCATCGGTTATTGGCCGGCTACTCACTGGGTCACCGCCGTGGTCGTTGAGTTTGAGCAATGGTCGTTTTGAGCTGCAGATCAACTGCGAAAGTTTTGCGATCGATATGGGGAAGGGCGACCTCATTGGCGCTCGCCAGGGTTTCTACTGGGGTCGCCTGACCTACCCTGGCGGCACGCTAGGAGGCCTATCGAGGGGACATGTTGCAGGTCTTGCACATGAAATTCTTGATGTTGTCAGCGCCCATGAACGTCAAGTGGCGCAGAGTCTGGCGGAAGCCGAGCAGCGCAAGAGGGCTCGAATTGAGCGTTTCAGGTCAACCTATGAGCAGCTTCGCGGGTGGCTGATGCAGGCCAACCGACTTCTGAAGGATTCAAGAGCCGAGAGACGGTGGGTGACCCATGAGCAGCAGATGGCACTGGAGGCCAGTCGACCCACGCTTGCGATGTCTGATCAAGAGCTGGACGCCCTGCTTCACGACCAGGATCTCAGGAATTCGCTGGGCCTGAAGCTTGAAGAAGTTCAGCGCTCGATGGCCTGTTTTCGTGGAGATTGGGAAGCCCTGTGGAAACGGGCCAACAAAAATCACACGGAGCGAGAGCGAGTTGCCTGCGACTGGCTGCTGTCCACGGTGGAGAAGCGTCCTCTGAACGATGAGCAGGCTGAAGCCGTCATCTGCTTTGATAACCGCGTTCAGGTGGCCGCATCCGCAGGTTCGGGCAAGACGTCCACCATGGTCGCCAAAGCGGCGTATGCCATTGATCGCGGCTTTTTTGACCCCAAAGAAATGGTGATGTTGGCGTTCAATAAGGACGCGGCGAAAGAACTGGGCGAGCGAGCCGAGCAATCGTTCAAGCGCCTCGGTATGGAGGGCGTCAAGGTTCGTGCAAAGACCTTCCATAGACTCGGTCTTGCGATCATAGGTTATGCGACGAAGAAAAAACCGCGAGTTCCAGACTGGGTGGTCAAGGACAACCTGGCTTGCAAGAAGCTTGAGGAACTGGTCGATCGGTTAAAGGACAGGTCGGTCGAATTTCGTAGCCAGTGGGATCTGTTCAGGCTCGTGTTTGGCCGGGATCTTCCATCATTCAACGCGATGAAAACGCCGCCCAAAACCGGTACCAAGGCTGGGCGTCTCGTCCCAATGCAGGGCGATCCGGTCAAAAGCATCGAAGAGTGCATGATCGCCAACTGGCTGCATTACAACGGCGTCGAGTACGTGTACGAGCGGCGCTATGAGCACGAGACCGCCACTGAGACCCACAGCCAGTATCACCCCGATTTCTACTACCCGGCCATCGGCTTGTATCACGAGCATTTTGCGCTTGATGCGCAGGGTCAGCCGCCAGCGCATTTCGAAGGCTACCTCGAAGATGCGATGTGGAAACGCGACCTGCATCGTAAGCAAGGCACCCAACTGATTGAGACGACCTCGCACCAGATTCGTCAGAACATTTGGGTTGAGCACCTGACGCGTGAATTGACGAGTCGAGGGATCGAACTCGATCCAAACCCGGATCGCCCGATACCGCCCGATCGCCAGCCACCGCTTTCAGAAATGAAATTGATTGGTCTGGTTCGCACCTACATTGCGCACGTCAAGAGCAACTGCCTTACCAAGGAAGATTTGCTGCGCCGGATCGATGACCTGCCATCTGGACTGTTCACGCACCGTTACAGCATGTTCCTGGACATCCTCTGGCCGGTGATGGACGCCTGGAACGAAGAGCTGGAGCGGGTGAAAGGGCTGGATTTTGAAGACATGCTCATCAAAGCCGCAGAGCATGTGGAACAAGGGCGTTGCATGCCGAAGTTCAAGCTGGTGATGGCTGATGAATTTCAGGACGCTTCCAGGGCAAGGGCGCGGCTGTGTCGAGCTCTGGTCAGCGTTCCTGGACGGCACTTTTTCGCCGTGGGCGATGATTGGCAGTCTATCAACCGGTTCGCCGGCGCCGACGTCTCAGTGATGACCGACTTCAAACGGTTCTACGGATCGGGTCAGCTGTTGAAGCTGGAGCAGACCTTCCGATGCCCTCAGGCGTTGTGTGACGTGTCCAGCCGATTTGTCAGCAAGAATCCTGTTCAGCTCACCAAGAGGGTCTATTCGAAAACACCAGCGGTGGGGCCGACACTTCGGGCCGTGATGGTACAGGACAAGAAAGAGGTCACGCCGGCTATCGTCTCATTTCTTGAGAGCTTGGTGGCGGGGTTGAAGGATGGATCGATACCGAGAGAAAAAGACCGCTTGATCAAGGTCTGTGTTCTGGGACGCTACAACAAGGAAGAGAGCTACGTTCCTGGTAACTGGCAGGCGAAGTGTCAGGGGATCATCGAGGTCTCGTTTCTGAGCGTTCATCGATCCAAGGGCACCGAGGCCGATTACGTGATTCTGCCAGCCATGGTGAGTGTGAAGCGCGGGCGAAGTTTTCCCAGCACCATGACAGACGACCCTGTGCTGCGCCTGGTAATGCCTGAGGGCGATTCATACCTGTTTGCAGAGGAGCGTCGTCTCTTCTACGTCGCGCTCACCCGGGCGCGACGTACTGTGATGATGTACACAGTGCAAAAGCAGGTATCGATTTTTCTGAAGGAGATCGTCCAGGACGGGGCCCTGCAAGTCGAGGATCTACACGGCGCGCCGGTTAAATTGAACCCTTGCCCCAAATGTGCCGTGGGTGACCTGGTCGTGCAGGATGGAAAGCATGGGAAATTTTTGAGATGCAACAATTTTCCCGAGTGCGATTTCAAGCCACCGAAGGCAGCCAAGAAGCCGATCAAAAAGGCCTACGTACCCGGTAATCGATACGCCAAACGAAGATATCGCGTGTAGATGCCGAACCGGGCAAGGCAGCATTCGAGCTCACTCATCATCCAGATTTGCCGCGATGTGCTGAATCAGGTGACGTGGGCTCTTCGCATCGATTATCTGAAAAATAAGGGGCCGCTTGCTGCGGGGGAGTTTTTTATCACATTCTTGGCCGCACGCCTTATGGCATCATCATTGCCGTGAATCCGTTCAGTCAAAAGCAGCACCAAGACTGCATCAGATAAGGTCATGGTAGTGTCTTCCTATCAAGAGCCTGCGCCGCCTGCCGGTATGAAAAGCACCCAAATGCAGGCGATCGCGCCGGCTGCAATGACGACTCTCTCCAGCACCTTTAGGTTGCCTTGGTATTTGCGGGTACGCACATCCTTGTAGATCAGCATTAATCGCCATGCATAGTCCGTGATGGACTGCTGGTGATGCGCGCTGGTGATGGACAGGTACCTGAAAAACGTCGAGAAAATCCTCTTGATCCTGCGTTCAGTCAGCTTCTCTGGCGTGCGGTACATCCCCAGAATGATGTTCTCTTCATTCATCGCCAGGACATCTGACGTGTACGGGGCAATAAACACTGTCACCGCCCCTGACGGCGCCTGGTTGACCCATAGAGCTGCCCCGTCCTCAAATAATGGCTTGGCCTTTCCCTTGCGCTCTTCGACTTTCCGTTCAATGCCTGTGAGCCCGAGATGCCTGGAGCAGCAACTCAGCTGTAGCTGATTGAGAATCCCCTCGTTGGGTAATTTTTTCAGTGCTTCAGGCACAACAGCATGTAAGTGCAGTGACCCAAAATGCTCTGCCAGCGGGGACGTCTTGATAGGGGAAAAAACTTTTTCTATTCGCTCAACCATAGCGGGCCATAGTGCCCGGCGTTCGAGGGCTGCTTGGTCATCCTTGCTCAGCCGTTCGGCGTACTTCTTGAAAGCCTTCATTCTGCCTCCCCATGTCAGCAGGCAATGATACCGGCATTGGCTCATGGCCGAGCAGCGGCGTTGACCGTATCCTCAAGATATCGCTATACGAATCTTCGGGTTCGTCACCATGTACGCGGAGCTCCCTTGAAGACAGTGCCGCAGAATCAGAAAAGCCATAAGTCCGGTAGGCATAAGCCAGTCCCTTTGCTGGATGCAGAAAAGCTGCGGGAAAACGCCGTGACCTCCATCCGCCTGGGGGTCGAAGATTTCCAACGCAGTCAGCAGCCTGCCAATAAGGGGGGAGATCCCGCGCGAGCGTTGTCTGCTGCACGAAATCTGGTTGCCGGCGTGCTCCTGCTGTTCAAGTACCGCTTGGCGAACTGCGTCAACGACCCTGCCGATGCTGCCAAGCTGCTGTTCATCCCGCCAGAGGTACTCCCTCACAGTGATGGTGACGGCGGTCTTACTTGGGTACCGGTTGGACGGTTCAGAAGTAATACCATTGATGTAGAACTGATCAAAAAGCGCTTTGATGCGTTCGGTATCACGGTGGACTGGGATCGGTTCGATAAGCTCAAGGTCTGCCGAAATGACCTAGAGCATCTGCACCCGGCCAACACCCTTGGGGAAGTGGCGGAGCTGGTTGCTGGCCTGTTCCCGGTGCTAAGAGATTTCATCAACGCGAACATGGCTCAGTCTCCTGCCGAATTGCTGGGGGAGGCTTGGCAGATCATGCTGGCTCACCACGCCTTCGTCACGGGGGTCAAGGCAGAGTGCGAAGCTGCCTGGCAACATGCCAGGGTACCGGAGGGTATGGTGCCTTGGCTGGACGAGTGCCGTTGTGAGGCGTGTGGCTCTACTCTGTTGGCCCCAGCAGCAGCGTCCGTTTCCGCTCATTTGAAGGTTGACCGGGACGAGGAGCGTTTCGAGTACCAGTGTCATGCCTGTGGCGAAGGGGGCCTGATTGTCCCACTGCTCATAGAGGCGCTAAACGAGGCTTATTCTGGGGACTATTACAGCGGTGAGGAGCCTGATGTAGAAACCTGCGACCAATGTGATCATGCAACGTTTCTGGTGGGTGAGCAGGCCTGCCTGTGGTGTGGGGCGAGCCTGACCTACACCGCCTGTGCGATGTGTGGCGAGGGACTTGGCCAGCAGGATGCGGGTAATGGTGGGCTGTGTTCATACCACGCGAATTATGTGGCGAAGGTCATGCGAGAGTAGTGAGGCGGGGTCGATTGGCGAGCGCCTGTGGGGGTACTGCTCCTAAGCGCTTTTCCATGCCGTGTTCCCGTCTGACCTCTCTGCCTTGAAGACTGCACAGGCACAGTGGCTTGCAATGGTGGCCCTGCGCCGATTAAGCCCGATGGATGAGCCCTGGATGGCAGCAGGTGACTGCTTTGGGGGCATGTGAGAAGGCGCGGCTAGCTGATGGAGCCTGGCGTCGCGGCGGGTCGAGTAGAAAAAATAGCGATCTCGTGGTATAGATAATCGGACACCTGCGGGTAAACCGCTATTTAAATCTCAAACTGAAACCAGGGAGTTAGTATGAATAAATCCATAGAGTTCGATATTCCACTGGGCACGCTGGTAAAGTTTAAATTCAAGTTTGAAGGCGTTGATGGTGAAAAGCCTATCTCATATAGCGCTTCGTCGACCGCAACGCTCAATGCTGATCCGTCTCAGGAAGAGATTCAGGTTGCGGTCAATGCCGCAATTAAGAAACTATTGCTTCAGCAAGCGTCTGAAAATGGCTGGGGAAGTGATACTAAAGGCGGGTGTGAGATAGATGTTCTTGAAGTAAAGCAGTTTAATACCAAGATTGATGCAACCTTCAGGTAATGTGGGTGACTTTGCGTGTCGAATAACGCTCGATGCGCAGAGTGGTTTGAAGAATAACCATCAGCATTCTGACCCGAGTCTGGTCTCATTCAGCCACTAGCCGCTTGCTACGATCCATGCTTTATCTAGAGCCCTATGCCCGCGTAAAATGCCGACACCCCACTTTGGTAGGAGGAAACGATGATGTAATCATTCCCCGGCGCATCAAGTGGCCACCTTCATTCGCCGTGAGAGCCGTCGTTAATGTCTGATAAGATTTTAGAAAATGACCGAAAATCTAACTGAGGAAGAAATGAGGCAAGCACTTTTTGGCTTGTCAGCGCCGACCATCAGTGAACAACCGAAGTCTTCACCCAAGCCATTATCTCCCGCTTCTCCGAAGCCAGTGCAGCGTAAGTACTCTGCTCCAAGATTGCGAGTTACTTTAAAGGTGGCAAAGGTTTACGATGGGGATGAAGAGTTGTTTACTTATGATGCTAATACGTTGAGTAGTTTAGTTGCCGAGCAAGAAGCCAGAAGTGCCGCGAAGAAGAAACGGTTCAAATATTTTGAGCTCGTTTCAGTTGTGACTGTTTGATGTTGGAAGCATCGCAGAACAAGCGATGACTGCAAGCGCAAATTCGCTAAGTGCTTCCTGCGTAGCAGCATTGAGGCTTAGGGATCTGCGAAGGTTCTTACCGTCGTCAGACTGATCCCCTTAATGATTCACTTGCACGTGAGCAAGTACGTTACGGCTCAGGCGTCTGGCTCGCAGCCTCTAGCGCCTCAGCGAGAGCCTCCAGTGCATCAGATACCCTGCGATCCTCCCAAGGGTCTCCCGAGCTTGGGCGAAATGACTGGCAATGCCGAAGTAATGCATCACGATCGTTTTGATTCAAGTCAAATTGAATAAGCATGCGCGTGTCCTCGGCCCGTGCGGTGACGTCGATTTTGCCGGGATTCAGGAGGATCAGGCAACGCGGGTGATGGATTCTGATCGCAGGTATGGGGGGTTAAGGTAGTAGGCCGAGCAGGTTAGACCTGCCGGCCCTTGAGCGAGGTATTAGTGCTTGATCCAGCGCTCAGCACCAATGTCGGTGCGCGTTTTTTGCACGTCGCCTTCACTGACGCGTGGCGCTGCATTGCCCCAGCTGTTGCGGATGGCGCCGCCCCGATGGTGGAGTTTTAACTTGCAGAAGTTGAGTTCGTTGTCCGTAAAGCTGGCGCGGTTTCCTAGGCAGAAACGCTGGCTGCTGTGAGAGAGTTATGCTTGTCTTCAAGGGTTCCCGTTAACGATCCGTTCGAGCATGCTCATGTTCGCAGTACTGGAAAGCCCTAAGGCCTTTAACTGTCCGATGAGCGACTCTTCTGGCGGAGCAAGCTCATGCTCACTTAGACGCTGAATGAAGCTTGATGAGGATACCGGGATGGACAATCGGGCAATGTTAATCTGCGAGCGCGCGAGGCGAGCAGCGATCGACAAATTGAAGGGGATTAGTTTGGGGGATGCTGACGCCATTCAACCCCTCAAAACACTTTCCGACCTGGAGCAACAGACCGAGCAGATGTGCTTGAGCAGTATTGATCTCATCAGTGTATCGGCAGTCATTGTCCGTGGTCATCGAATCATCACGGATGAAAGCATCCCCGAACCTTGGCGAACGCGCTTCAGTATTGCTTCGCTCGGGTCGACGCGCCTACCCGAAGGTAGCTACGAGCGTGACTGGATAAAATTCAACACCCTGTGGAGACAGGAGATCATTATGGTGCTGGCTCATCGTCAGGCTCAGGCCGTGATTCTGCACACCCGAGCGTCCCGGTAGATGACGGATTGAGCGCAGCTTACGCCATCTGGAACGGAATCAGCGTCATTCGCAATCATTTGCCTACTTATCTCGATACGGCCCGCCCGTCACCGCATCCGGGCACTGCGCTTGCGTCAGGTGTTGGCTTTGCAGCTAGCTGCTATGGGATAGGCGTACTTTTTCCGGCAAGCCTCGTGTTCTAAATCCAGCTCATGCGATGGGTTAGTGTTTTTATTAGTATGAGACGCATCGGGATCGTCTGAAATCGGGCAGCGTTTTCATCTCTGACTTTCCTCATTCCACCCACACGAAGTAGGAGCAGTCCATGCAAGATGGCGACCCACCGAATCGCCCAGGTGAACTTGCCCAGAGCGACCTCGACGCAGATCGGGCCGTCCTGGCGCCTGACGATGATGCCTTTGGGTATTACCCATTTGCACGATCACTTGCCAAGGCGATTCGCAAGACACCTAGCCCAACCGGTGTCGTGATGGCGTTGAATGGCCCATGGGGTAGCGGGAAGTCGAGCCTGCTCAATTTGATCCGGTATGAGCTGACGCAAAGTTCGGGTGCACCGCCTCTCATCGTTGAGTTCAACCCGTGGTGGTTCAATGGCAGAGATCAGCTGGCTGGGCAGTTGCTTACTCAGTTTCACAAGACACTGATCGGTGAATCCGGTGTGTTGCGCGATGCCGGCGACATGCTCGCTAAGTACGCGGGCGCAATCTCCAAGGCGGTTACCTACTCAACCGGTATTTCCTGGCTGGATAAGGTGCTCACCCCCTTCCTAAAGATGCTGGGTCGCAAGCCCATGGATGTGCCGAAGGCCAAGGCGAAGATCAGCAAAGTCCTGGCGAAGGCTGACCGGCGTGTTCTGATCGTCATCGACGACATCGACCGGTTGACGCCACCAGAGATGCTGGAGGTTTTCAAGGTCGTCAAAGCCTTGGGCGACTTCCCGAATGTCTTGTACCTGCTGTCCTTTGACCGAGAGGTAGTGGCCGAGGCGATAGGTAATGCGGTCAATGCGAGCGGGGTGGCCTATCTGGAGAAAATCGTGCAGGCAGCGTTTGAGCTCCCGATCATTTCGCAGGCTCAGCTCAATACTCACTTCTCCCAAGAGTTGAACAACCTGCTTTCAGCCGTACGTGCGCCCGATGCTGCACCCAGGTACTTCCAGAACATCTTCTTCGATGGCCTGGAGCAATACCTGCAGAAGCCTCGTGACATCGTACGCATCATGAACGTTCTGCGCGTGACCTTTCCAGCCGTTGTCGGGGAGGTCAACTGGGTGGATTTTGTGGCCTTGGAATTTTTGCGAACCTTCGAGCCCATCGCCTACCAGCGAATCCGGCAACACCGCCAGATGTTTACCGGCTCACCCCAGATCGGAGACGATCTGCAGAGCGTAGTGGCTTTTCATAATGCATGGCTTGAGCAGGTTCCCGAGAACAGAAGGGCAGCGGTGCGTGCGCTGATGTGCCGCATGTTTCCTAAGATCGATGCTGCGCTGAACCGGCAGTACTATGGCGGGTATGACGGGTATCGCCGCATGAACCTGAGCTGCGATGATTTTCATCCCGTGTACTTTGGCTTCGGGGTGCCGGAGTCGATACTCAGCAGAGCGGAGGCTGATCAGCTGATTGAGCTTTCGGCTGATCCGGAGCAGTTCTCGGACGCATGGGCTGGTCTCAAAAGCACCCGCCGGCAGGATGGTCATTCCAAGGCCCGTGAGCTGCTGGATTTCATCTCCCGCATGGCACGTGACCTTGGCGGCGACCGGGCAGCCCAGCTACTGATCGCCATCTTGAGCGTATCGGAGACCCTGCTTGTGGTGGCAGACGAGGCCGGCTTCCTGTCAATGCCGAACCACTGGCGGGTTTCATCGACGCTGCAGCGGCTCCTTGAGACGATTGCACCGCCTGATAGAGAGGTGGCGTTGAGATCAGCCGTCATGGAGGCGCGGGGTGTTCCTACTGCGCTGCATCTGCTGCGCTGGATTCGGGGTGACCTGCCTCACGGAACGCATATGGAGGGGCTTGAGCCTTCCGTGATAGCGGAGCTGCAGAGCGATGTCGCTGAGCAGGCAATGCTGATGAGCTTGTCTGACCTGCTCGACTTTGACGAGCAGCAGTTATTGATCCGTCCCCTCATCGACATCGTGGGCGAGCAGCGTGTGCGTGAGCTGTATCAACCCATTTTGAGTGACCCCGCCATGCTGCTCAGGTACCTGGAGGCTTCAGCGTCTCGTGGAATGGCGCACGCCGACAGCGACAGGGTGTCGAGCAGTACGATCAATGTTTCCTCACGGGTGTTAGACCCCATCGTCGAGCGTGAGCGGGCAACTGTCTTAGTTGACGCTTTGCGGCAGCTGCCGGATATTTCCCGTGAGCAGGTAGGCATCATTGATGCCTATTTCCAAGAGGACGACTGGCACAGCAGTGATTCTGATGACGAGTGAATAGGGGCCGACTCACCGAATGTCTTGAGCTACTTGAATGGCTGAATGACAGATGGAGGCGGCGCAATTGAGGGCCACAGTCCGCAATACTTTCTTGTGATCGTGTCGCAGGCCCGCCGACGAGATATGGCGCCGCTAGCCTTGACCACAGCGAAGCCGCATCGGGGCATGCCTCTAGCCCTTGCGGCCCCGCAGTTATCGTCTGAATTGGGGACGTTGTGCCGCTATTCGTGCTGTGGTGTAAGCGTTGGCGAACTCGGACTGGTCAATCGTATCCCTCGTTAGGCTCTCATTGAGCGCGGTAAAGATTCGTAGTCCTTCTCCGGCCTCTACGGATTCCAACTGAGCACATCTCGTACCTAGCAACCGGATAGCCACTTTCTCAAGACCTTCATCCATTTGATCGCCATGGTGAGACTCCACCAACAGCCTGTAAACCGCCCAGAGTCCTTTAGCGCTGGCCTTTGGCAAATGCCCCCTGAGTGCGGCGGCGATGATCAAAATGACGATGGTCTCAACGGCCTGACTAGGGGCGTCACTTTTCATGGCTGCTTTGACATGCCAGTGTCGCATCAGCGCGGCTAGCCCAATCTCAGGAAGCAAAGCCTGATCCACCAGGATACGTAGCACCGATGCTGCATGCCCCAACGCTTTCTCAAAGGGCGCGCGGTAATCCCAGAGCGCCGAGATTACTGAAATGAACCTGGGTTCTGCGTCAAGGATTTCTACGGATTGACGTACGGTTCGTGCAGCAAAGACAGCCGGGGGAAGCAGCCGTACAATCTCGGACAGATGCACGATTACCCCGACCCTCCATTCGCACAGCTGCGCAATTTTGCCGGCTTTTTCAATGGGGGAGATCTGCCCGACCTCCGTCAGTGCGGCGAGAACATCAAGCGTGCAGAAACCATCGGCCTCGGCGCCAGCGGCACAAAATATCCGCAGCGCTTCGTCATCAGAATAGAGCCGGTACCGTTCCGGCTCTTTGCCGAGTATTTCCACGATTTCACTGTTGCTACGCCCAATGACCCTGGCGGGCGATGCTTCGCTTTCTTCCTCTGGAGGGGAGGGCTGGAGGATCGAAGCGAGATGGGGTTTCAAGGCGTTCTGTAGCTCCAAGCATTTGCTTCGCTTTGGGCTTCCAAATACGGGGTTCGTGAACTCGGCAAGCTCCTCCATCGTGGCCCTGGCCACCGCAATTTGACCGAAGAAAGTGATGACGGCGTCGATCAGCCCCAAGTCGTTAAGGACTAACAGTGCTGTCCAATCCAGCAAAGGCACTCGCTTGCGCAGATCATCGGCACCGGTCGGCTGCCAACCTGTATCGTTGACCATTGTCAGGTGATACTGGCAATCATCCCGGCTGGACACCTTGGCAATTTCCCACAGATGCACGATATCGCAAACGTAAGACAGCACCAGTCGCGGGCGCCACGAGAAAGGGACGGTATTCAATCCCTGCTGTAAGGAGCGTTCCATCCGTTTCTGGAACGCTTCTCTGTCGGGCGTCATTCCAGTCAGTGCTTTCAGGCTTTCCAGCAACTCCGTGCCAGAGGCGCCCTCTCGAATTTCGCCTCTCCAGAGCATCCGGGAATTCGGGAAATTCCTGAAGAATGCATCAGCGCGTGTTCGGAACTGCTCTCTATCCCTGGCAAGGTCGATGTCACTGCGTCCACCCAGAGTGCCGGTCAGGTGCATCATCAAATAGGTGCCTTCCTGGCTCTCTACACTCTGATCCACCAGTTCGCCCGCTCGCAGGGCCAATTCCAGTAGCCGGTCGCTCGTTGGGTCGGAAAACTGAATGAGAAAGAACAGTAACTTCACGAACTCCAATTGTTCCCCTTTGGATTTCGCAGTTTCGAGCGCTCTTTCCGCTGCCTCCATGGCGTCATCGACGTAGCCGCAACGTGTGGCAATCGTCGCATAGGTGTTCAGTGCCAGTGGATCGTCAGATCCTGTGGCGACAATTCTCAACAACCGATCGCGGGCCTTTTCCGTTTCGCCCAGGTGATCAAGTGCCAACGCCTCGAAGGCCCCCATTCGATCACCAGGCTCAACCCGGACTCGATTGCTTTGACACAGCTCTACGAGGCCCTGCCAATCTTTCAAGGTCACCAGGGCCAACCCAAGCCTCGCAGCCACCGCAGGCGAGAGGACATAGTGCTCAGTGATCCTTTCGGAGAGTCGAACACACGCCTGCGCGCTCTGCGGATCGGTAGGGTCAAGCTCGTGGATGAGGGTGAGTGCAATACTGACGGGCCGATCCAGTTCTTCATATCTGGCCTGCAGCGTCCTCAACGCCTCATCCTTGGCCAACCTGCTGATTTCCAACTGGAGATAAAACTGTGCGAGGGCGGCTTCGGGGGCCAGAGCAGAATCAGCTTCGAGCAGCCCCATCCACTGGTTCACGAGGCTGGTCTGAACTGATTTGTGCGCCGAAATAGACGCGGCGGTGACAGCCGACCCAAACAGGGGGTGGCTGCGATCCACGTCACCGACATATGCGCCAAAGCCTTGATAGCATGCCCGAAATCTACCGGTTTCATAGAGCAGAAGCGTGCTCCAGAGCTGCTTGTCAGGTGAGTCGGGCAACTGATCATTTGCCGACAACGCGAGGGTGAAGTCCGCCAATTGACCCGCAATGCCCCGTAAGACCTCATGGATGTGGGGCAAGTCCGGACGCTTCTGCGCAGCATCCTTCAGGTCTGCAAGTATCGACTCTGCCTTGCCAAGGGCGGACGCTGTCGCCCCCCAGATGTCGACAAGCTGCTCTATATTGGAACCCCAGCCAGATGCCTTTATGGACAGGACAGCATCGTTAATCGCAGCCCAGGCTTCCTCAAGCTTTTGAAGGTCTACACCCGGAAGACCTGAGGGTGGGATAGATTCACGTCGCGGCGTGGTGGCGGTGGCCACCGCGAGGGAAAATTTGGCTCGGGCCCTAAGCAACAGCAACAGCTCACGAAGGTCATCGGACGCGTCACAGGCTGCAAGGCCCGCCTCGCAGTCCGTCAGGGCATTTTCCGGTTCTTCAGACAGCCAATGTGCAAACGCTCTGGCGAAAGACCGTTGAGGTTCCACAAGCAGATTCGCCTGCTCAACGGCCAACTCGAAATGCCCTTGCACGGCATGCAGCCGGGAGCGAATGGCAATGATGGCTGGGTCTTCACCCTCCAGTAGATCATGAAGCTCTGCAAGTGAGTCGCTATCGTTCTCGAATCGGATGCGGATCTCTGCTTCCACCTGGGCTGCTCGAAACTTGGGTAGCGGCGTTACCTCATACGCGTTCTGGTAGGAAGAGACCGCCGCTTGGTTATCTCCTGTTTGAACCTGCCAGTTGCCACGTAGGCGCCAATATTCTGCGCGCTCAAGGGTGGCCGAGCCGTCGAGTTTTGGCTCTGCCTCATCGAGCTGAGTCTTTGCTCGATCCAGCGCGGTGACCCGTAGATCTGCCTTGGCCTGGGTCAGGTTCCAGGCAAGCGTGCCGCGAGCTGGGTTGACCCAGTAGTCTTCCGTTGGGCCTGCCAAGGCGTTCATCAGTGCGGAGCCTCGTGCAGCCACGCCTTTTACCACGCCCTGAACCAGCGTTAAGCGGTCATCTGCTTGCATCCCTGGGTGTGTTTGCTCTGCGCGCTGACTGAGCATGTGCCCCATCCGAGACAGCTCGTTCTGGTACAGAATGCCGTCGGAGAGATCAGTGTCTCTCCTCAAACGGTTTTTTGTTGGGGCGCGAAAGGTCACGTTTTTCTGGTCGGCAGGCAGATCATCGATCTTGAGCCGAATCAGCTCATCCCTGAGCCAGACATAGTAAAGAGGACAATCAACAGGATCCTCGTTTACCGAAAGGTCGCAGATCACCAGAAGCACGGGCTCGACAGCTCGGGCGTAGTACCGGACGGTGGTGGCTTTCAGAACGACCGATATGTATTCGCCATCTGTAGTCAGGCTCGGTGAGCGGGTGCCTTTTAATTGAATGCGGAAAATATCCGTCACTTGCTGATTTGGCGTGGTCTGCACTTGGAAGTCATAACCATAATCGTCAGTCCCTTCCAAGCTTTGGAGTCGCCAATCCCTTGGACGACGAGCCATCAGACAAGCTGATGCATCGGCATTGATGTCGTGCTGATCACCCGTCCCAGGTAGAGGCCCGTCAACTGGCATGGTACCTCCTCGGTATTATCAAAAATGGATGCTTTAGGCCTGAACGGCGTTGATGCAGCACTATTTGTCCTGAGTATACAGGCCGCCAAACCGTACTTGGGAGCAGACTATGAGATCAATATCTCTGTATCTGGGGCTGCGAGTCAGGTTGGGTGCATCCCCCATGTTGTACGAGACTGCCCAAGTTTTTCCGAACTGCGGCCCATCCAGAACGCCCGGTAATGGCTTCCTGATGCCAGTCCGGTTACGCTGATGCGTATCAGGGAGGAGGCGCAATGAGTCAATACCTTTTAAGTTTTGCCAGGCAGAACCTTGAGGGGCGTACTGATGCGTACCTGGTGCTTCTTTGGTGTATGTACCAGGCCAACCAAAGCAAGGGCCGCTACTCCGACCACATCAAGTCGCATATCACCACGGCCTCGGATCAATTGCTGGGTCGCAACTACCAGCGTGTCGCTGCTCGCTTCAAGAAAGTGCTCGATAAAAGGCCTGAACTGGATCGGATACCCCCCTCTGGCTTGGGGGCATTGGATTACCTACGCGTCAGGAATTTCCGGGGCTTTGGCGAGTTTGGTGCCGACGACAAAGGCACGTTCATTCGATTCAGTAAGCTGAAAAACATTTTCTACGCGCCCAATGGCGGCGGCAAATCATCGCTCTGTGAAGCCATCGAAATTTGCACCACTGGGGACATCAAGGAAGCCGCCAGGCGCAAGACCAAGGTCAAGCCGTACATTGCGCGAGGAGAAACCAAGCCCCAGCTCGCTCTCCTGGGAACGAATAAACTCAAAATTGCGCCCAGTATCAGTTGGTCGAGCTGCTTCATTGATCGCAACCGCCTTCAGGAGTTTTCGCTCCTGGGTTCCAAGGACACTGGCAGTGCCGAAAGTGATGTCTTGGCGACCTTGTTCGGCCTGGAAGAGCTTCAGGAAGTCATTTCCCGATTCGTGCGCCCTGACAGCTTTACGCTCAAGGCATTCATGCGTGCCGACCAGGCCGAGGCCCTGACGAACCTTGAACGCGCTCGAACAGAGCTAGGCGTACTGCGGAGCAAGCACAGGGCAGATCTGTACGCTGCGATTTCGCAAACCTGTCAGCTCTTGGGGCTGCGGGCTGATCAGGATTTCGACATTCGTCCAAAGGTACAGCGGCTGCGCAAGACGATAGACATGCACATCCGTGGAGCCGAGCGACTGCGAGCGGCCAAAGCACCGGTGGTCATTCCCATCAAACATGTTGCACGTACGTCTGCCATCGCCAAGCGGTTGCTCAACCGCAAAACGCGGATCGAAACACTGTTTCTGCAAAGGGCCAGTGACGTTAACTATCGCGCTGTTTTTGAAGCCTTGGAAGCCTTGGAAGCCACCGAACAGCCGTCTGAGCAGACCTGTCCCGCCTGTTTGACGCCCCTTGACCAAGTCACAGTGAACCCGTTTGAAAGGGCTCGTGACCAGATCAAGGCGCTCGGGGCTCTGGAGGCCCTGAAGCAATCCAAACAGAAAAATGATGCTCAAGTTGTCCTCTGGGCTTCAAGGATCGCTACCGGGATTAGTTCCGTGAAGTCCAATGCCTATGCCGATGTACCCTGCCCACTGGCGATGGACGCATTGGAAGCGGTGCTCACAGAGTTCCATACGGCCACTGACCGCTCGACAGTGGCGGCGTCTGTCCTCAATGCTTTCATCGCGCTCTGCGCTGACAGTACAGTCCAGATCGAGGCCTATCTGCGTGCCTGCGAGCGCAAGCAACGGGAGGTTGATCAGGCGGAGGTTCAAGCGGCTCGTCTGGATGCGCTCATCGAACACCTCAAGCAGGTCGATGAGTCGCTGAAACGACAGTTTGACCTCAAAACCCAGGCGCTAACCGGGTTCACAGACGCCAATGACAGGATGCTTGCGCTGATAGGGCAGAGAACGGCTTTGCTCAATGACTCGGTGGATAACAGCCACTTCAACCAATTGCTCAAGGATCTTGAGGCTGAATACCGAACGCTGTATGGCGACCTGCTAGGTTACAAGCTAGAGCTCGAAAAAGCGCGCATCACAGGGATCGAAGCCAAGGCTGCCGAGTACTACCGCGCGATCAATAATCATGACGATGACCATGAGCAGATAGAGACACTGACCTTTGAAAGGCTCACGGAGAGCTACCGCATCAAGATTACCAACGTGGACGGATCTCTGCTGGATGCGTTTGCCGTGCTCAGCGAGGGGCATCTGAGGGCATTGGGCTTATCGATTCTTCTAGCGATGGCTGAGAAAAACAATTTTCCGCTCATCGTCTTTGATGACGTCGTCAATGCGATCGACACAGATCACCGATCCAACATCATTGATCTGTTTTTCAATGACACTTACCTGCGCCGGATCCAGATGGTGGTGACCACCCATGATCGCCTCTTCTGGGAGCGCTTCTGCATCATCGCTGACCGTCATCCTCAATGCGACCAGCACGCCAACCATGTGCTCAGCTATACGAATAAAGGCATCGTGGTCATTGATCACGCAGGTGGTTTTCAGAAAAAGGTGCACGTGGCGATGTCGGTCTTCGACGTTCGGCAAGCATTGCTGTATTGCCGGATCTGGTTCGAGTCCATGGTACTGGAGTTCTGTATAGAGAACGGCGTCCAGGTCACCGCGAACTTCAACAAATCGCAGCTCAAGAAGAGTACGTACCTGCAGGTGAGTCTTGAGCACACCTTCAAGCTTGTGGAACCCTTCATTGACTACGACCTATCGCACTTCAATTTCATCAAGAATGATCTGGTGAACTGGGGCGGCCAAAACCAGGAGCATCACGCCTTTGATGAAGGAAGCCTGAACTTTGTGCACTCCAAGACCAGTGGTGAGGTCTTGAAAATCTATGACGCGATCCGTTTCCTGGAATGCCAGCTTTTCATGGGCAAAAAAAAGGACTTCGGAGAAAGGTACCTTGCAGAGGTGAATGAAAAAATCGAGAAGGGCCGCAGGAAATTGGCAGGACTCGCCAGAGCACCTGAAGAGGTACAAAAGGAGCATCGGGAAGGGTTGAAGGCGCTCGAAAAGCGCGCCATTGAGCTCACGCAGGAGCTTCAGTTCATCGAGCGCTGCGTAGTGAGCATGGCTGACCGCGCGCGAGCCGGGGAGCTACCCGCTGAGTTGCCGCCTGCCTAGTGCGGTATGTTGCAGGCCACCGTTTGGATGAGCCCACCTGATCGACCTTTTCAGATTTATCAGGAATAAGCGTAATACTGTCGTTTTTTTGAACGTCGCAGCGCGTGCTAAGGACGGTGTGCGTTACGGCTGCTTTACTGTTTCGCAGGCAGTGAAGGGGCTGGAGGGAGGGGTATCGGGTCGAGCATGATTAGTCGAAAAATCTGCTCATCT
This sequence comes from Pseudomonas imperatae, assembly GCF_057128625.1. Lineage (NCBI taxonomy): Bacteria > Pseudomonadati > Pseudomonadota > Gammaproteobacteria > Pseudomonadales > Pseudomonadaceae > Pseudomonas > Pseudomonas imperatae. The sequence continues at coordinate 482,434 of NZ_JBSKHP010000001.1, forward strand.
ACCACGATCTCATACAGCGCCAAATCGATCACACCGACGAGGTTGAATTTCGGCAGTCTGCAATTGCGAGCATCCGATTTCCACTCAAGTTAACCGCTGTTACACAGGTTGATTCCAAACAGAGTCCAGCTGTTCAGCTTGCAGACGTTTTGATCGGCGCCACGATTGAAGCGGCTCAGAGGATGACTGGCAGGCTCGTGGATGGGCTGGATTCGGAGCGCGTTGTTGAGCTCTTTGCTGAAGACCAGTTGATCCACCTGCTTCCATCTCTCGACATGAGCGAGCAGTTGAATTTCAGGAAGGGGACGCAGGCTTCGGTATTGATCGACTACTACGCCAGAAATTTTTCATCGACCCCTTCGCCTGACTGAGCTCTAGCCATCGGCGTCCAGGTAGCCCTTGTCTACATAACGTTGATGAAACATCTCAAGGTTCGCTAGCTCCGTTCGGTAGGAATCCAGCTGATCTGCCCCCGGCTCACTCGGATAATCTTCTGGACGCATTTCACGTAAGCGAAGAAGGTCAGCACGGTTGGCTTCGGCCTGTCCGACCCAACGCGCCTGGATGGTCTCAGCGAGCTCCTTGAAGCCTGTCGATGAAAGGCCGTTGTCCCCGAACCATTGCTTCATGTCTTGGTAGATCTGAAGGTGTCTGCTGTCGAATCCCCCGCGATGGTGATCGATTTCAAATGAGTACCGTTCAGGATCGTACTGGTAAAGGATGAACTCTTGAAGGCGGTAGGCAGTGCCATATTTACCGTTCAGTAAGATTTCACGGTGCGTAACATAGGGTGACTCGATCATCCTAGCGTCCTTTTTGAAGTCAAAGACCTCAGTCTAGCTAGCCGCTGGCCAAACGCATCAACAAGCGATTTACGCGGTGACGTAGTAGCATCGAGCGGCATTTTGACGTGTCGCATCGAGCAGGGCCTAGGCGGACGCTCCTACCGAGCAGCCAAATACCTTGCCGTACGGTTCACTATTTTCAGCGGCTGCTGCAACTGCGCGCCGGCTTGGACGCCAAAGTTGTTACGGGTATCGCGGGCCGCCCCGGCGAAGGCACCGCCGAGATCAGCACGATCCTCGGCCAACCGATTGAGGACGGAATCGCGGCTTCACATCAGATTGGTATTGGCATCGCTTCGGATGCAAGTCGGAGAGATAGGTGCTCGATCCCTCCACGCCAGATTGCGCTCGATGCCCTGTTTGTCCGAGCCAGCAGAGTAGCGTCTCCAAGAGGGCCCAAGATCGCTCTCAACCCTCAGTTGCAGTGTAAAAACTGCCTCAGTGGCGAAGCGCGGCTCGTCTTCCACTGTCTTAGTGGACGGATCAAACCCGCCAAGGCAATCTCCCTTGGATGTGCCAGACGCACTCGAAGCTCTTCAACGCTGATGCATAGCCTTGTCAACGACAACCCAACATTTAGCACCGTTATAGTCATCGCCGCCTTCTGCGATAAATACGTTACCCGCTTCGTCAATCGCGTGCACACCTGGTCGCTCATGTCCAGCGTCCCGCAGGGAATCCTTCCAGGCGTACGCCTCGCCCTCCCAAAACAGTACAACGCCGCCAAGGCATTCTCTGTGACGCTCTTTCCATTGGGTAGCGATCGTAAGTAGCACCTCAAACGATGGATTCATAAGCTGCATTTTCTCCGTTGCTGGCTTTGGCTGCACAACTCTAGTAGCTAAAGTCCTCCAGCGGCTAGGCATATCAGAGGCTGCCGATGGAGGTCGATTCCTCCAGATGTAGAGTAGCTATCTGACGGAGCTTGGCATCGCTTGTGAATTCCAGGCACACGCTGCACTGCTTTTGCAGAGAGGTTCAAAGCGCTATCTCCTCCAGCTGTGGTGCGACATGGGTTTTCCAGTGTGCGAGAAGTGGCAGGCAAGCTAGGTAGTACATCAACCAGCATGCGTAGACACTTGAATGAAGGTAGCAGTTGCCAGAGGCCAACTTTCCATGCGCCAGTTCGTGGCGCAGGCATGGCCCTCCCTTGAAATTGAAGAGAAGATCAATGGTGTAGATCAGATCCACACCAAAAACCGACTCCAGCTCATCGCGTCGATTTTTCAATAGCCCACTGATTGACCTGTCTTCTTGCAGCATCTCTTCATCGAGTTTCGACGTATCGAAACCTGAGTCGCTAAGCACGTGGCGCAGAGAGTTTTCTAGCTGAGGGAATAGCAGGTGACACGCAGACATCATGTCGCCTTGGAGAAAGCGCGCGAGGCCCAAGGCATAAATGTGTTCGAACCCTGGGCAAACGAAATGGCTGGCCGAAGTGATCGCCATCAGATGGCGATCGTCGACAGCGAATTTTGTCAGCAACGTCTGAGCAGCAGGTTTGATTCGGCTTTCGACTGCCATTTGGTAATGGATATCCAGAGGAATCAGGCTTTCATGCGCATACCACTCGGGGGGTGGCGTCTCGTTTAGGTTAACGGCAGGCGCTTGGTTGACCACGCGACCTAAGACATCTGTGTATATACGTCCACTGAACAGGTCGGACAGGAACGAATCGCTGCGATCTTTGATGATGTCTGTATGCAACGCCATTTTCTGCGGCACACTGCAAACATGGGCAAGCCTGTAAAAGAAGTCTGGAAGTGTCAGGTTTCGGAAAATATCAATGGTTCCCTGGCGCTCTTCGCTCAGATCCATGGGGGTTAAAAATGCTGAAAACTCATGAGCGGCCTGTGCTTGCTGCTCCAGCAGATCGGCCTTCAGGGTTTCCAGCTCTCTTTGCATTCCTGGGATTGACCGAAGCTCGCGGATGGCATCCCGCGTCCAGCTCGCTTTGGCCAGGAAACTGTTCACTCCTTCTCCCATTTTGAGGGTCTGTCCTATCGACCTGAGCTTGCAGCGTTTGAAGCCCTCGTGATCTTTGGACAGCTGGTGAGCCTGAGCGGCAAGATCCCATAGCACTTTGACCGCCATCGCATAGTCATTTGCTTCTGAGTTGTTTGCCAACCTCTCTGCGTCCTGCGCCACCAGCGTCCATTCAATAAGGCTGAAAGCCTGCCCTAGGCGAGCAAGTCGATCGAACGACGAGTAGCATTGCAGCTCATCCGCTTGGGCGTACAAGCGCTTCCATAAGGCCACAGCAATCTCTGGTGGAGTTTTCCGCTTTCCGGTGCTGGAGATAATATGAAAAACCCGGTGGAGCAGATCTACGATTTTGGAAGACAGGCCAGAGGGTGGCTCGTAGCTGAAGGAGAGCTTATCGTCGAGATAAAACTCGATCGCCTGGCAATACGCCTCGATGGATAAGCCGGCGCATATGTGGAGGCTTTTGTGGTTGTACCACGATACATCCGCAACCCGCGCACGTAAGAGTGGATGATCAATCGTCTCCGCAACAGCGGCGAGTACGTGGCTTTGCTCACCGGCGATGTCTGCGGGAATAGGTGTGCGCATTCCGTCCCTCGTCAATCTTGGCCCGAAGGCATCCTGGCGATCAACGGAAAAATGGTAGGAGCACACCACCATCAGCACTCGATATGCCCGATACGCTCCACGCTGACCTTCGGCAAGAGCCTGCCTGGATAGAGCACTGAACTGGGTGTCGAGAGAGTAAAATTCGAGCGTATCGATGGTTTCCAACAAACGGGCGATTTTCGTTTCCTGAAAGTCCTCGATCGACGCCAGTTCCAACTCAAAACGGTTGGGCTCGTCATCGGCGGCTACGTCAGGCTCTGCATCTGTCTCTTGCAATTGTGGGTCGTCGATTCCGATGTCAGCCTGTTGAGCCGTATCTGGTTGGTCTGTGGCCTTCACTCTCATTTACTCCTACCTTCTGTGCCTCAGATACATGACTCTGCTATGACGAAAGGTGGGGCAGGTTTGAGCATTCCCTGAGCGAACTGAGGATTCGTAGTATACGGATTGCCTAGGTGGGGACAGGTGAGACACGATACAGCGGATCATTCATTGACGCGCGTCCAGAGCTTATTGACGGTCTGCTTGCTGATCCCCAAAGTTTCAGCGGTCATTTTCTGAGACATCCCTTGGACTTTGCACCTGAGGACGTCCTCCAGCCTTTGCGAGTCCATCTGCCTACCGGGTAGCCGTGCGACCAGCTCACCGTCTTTGACCTGATTGGCGATCTCGTCCAGTCCGCCGTCGGCCTCGAATTTTTCCAGTTCGGTGCGCGCTTGGCGCAGAAGGCTGTCGGTCGTTTCCCCCTTACTCGTCGCCAAGGCGAGAGTCAAAAATGTGAGGGGACTGATCCCGAAGTTCTCGCTTATGAGCTCAAGCTTCTCGACGGTAATACCTGATTTTCCGTGTTCCAGTCTTGCAAGGTAGGTGTGGCTGCTGGCCTCGGCGAGGCTCTCCCTGGTTCGCTTTTCTTTACTGCGAAGCGTGCGAAGCACTGCGCCGATCGCGAGCCTAAGGTTCATGGAGCTTCCCCAAAGCCAACGATAAAGCCATGTTGCCTAGTCCCCTTCCACTGTATATAGTTGCTTCAAGGGGACTGGCATTGTGTATTTGCCTGGCATGGCGCAGGCGCGCGTTCCTTTCCAATAGGTGGAGCAAACGCGAAAACCTTGTGTGGGTAGTGTGCGGAGCGTCTTTGCGGTCAGTTCAATATACCGATAAACCGATCATTGGTGGCTTTCCCTGCTCTGATCACCAAGCGTTCCTCAGCGGCACAACAAGCTGTGCAGCACACCCGTGAGTTGTCATGAAAATTTTGGTTTTATCTGATTTGCACAATGAATTCGCACCGTTTCCGAAACCCGACGACGTGGTCGACCTGGTTGTGCTCGCTGGAGACATCGATCTGCAGGCTCGGGGTGTGCTTTGGGCGAATCAGATGTTCACTTGCCCGGTCATCTATTGCTGCGGTAACCACGAGCTTTACCGAGGCCACCTTGATCGCACCTTGAGCAAGATGAAGGCTGCAGCAGCGCCTCATGTCCATGTGTTGGAGAACGAATCATGGACTCATGACAATGTCAGGTTTTTGGTCGGAACGGCGTGGACGGATTTCACGTCCACGGGCGATGTGGTCGCAGCATCGATGATCTGCGCGAGTGTGATGAATGACTTCAAAATGATCCGGGCAGATAGCAATTATCGCCGCCTTCGCCCTGCTGACCTCATTGCAAAAAATCGGGCGACTCGTGAGTTTTTTGACCGTGAGCTCAGCACACCTTTCGAGGGGACAACGATCGTAGTGAGCCATCACTGCCCGATACAAGAAGCTGCCGGCGATGAGCATGATGGTCATGTCAGCGCAGCCTATTTCAATCGCTGGCATTCCTTGGTGGAAAAAGCCAACGTGTGGATTTTCGGCCATACGCATCGATCCATCGATGCCATGTTTGGCGAATGTCGGGTGATTTCAAATCAGCGGGGGTATCCCGGCGAAGAAACTGGTTTCGACCCGCACAAGATTGTGGAGATCACTTCATGACCAATAGGCAGATTATGCGCTTGGCTCAGCCGCCGGCGGTTCCTCCGCTGGTGTTAGTGGCCAGTAACATTGACTGGGGTGTCAGCGTAGACGCATACCTCTGTAGCGCAGCGCGAATAGGCGATCGGTACGCTGCTGAGGCGTTCCTAGACCGCTCAGGCGTCATCAGCGATGGCATGACGGTTGCCACTCCGCCTGTTACCGTTTTGATGCATAAGAACGGATTCATGCTGGTGCGCAGTCAATGCCTCAAGGATCACTACGTGATAGTCACAGAGCATTCCTAGAGGCTGATTCAATGGCATCAAATGAGCGTGTGCCGATTGAGGTATCAGACGCCTCCTTGATCAATTTTGGCCGTGCGATTACGGCTTTTCTGCACCAGCCTGAAATTGATGGATTTAGCCTGGTCGGCAGAGTTTATTTTGACCATAAGGATAGGTTTCGAAATGGTCGCTTGATACGAACGTCCGATGTCTTGGAGTTTGTCGAGATAGCCGATCACCTTGTGGCAATAACTCTCACAGGCAGTGCGTACGTACTGATTGCGCCGGCATGCAACCTGCTGACGCTGCCCGGAGCATGACCATGGAGCTAATACCGTTCTTTGAAATGATCTCTCTAGAAGGTCACTCCATGGCAGGGGCTTCTTCGTTAGCCGCCTCGGCGATCGAGAAAAAGCTCCAGGTTTCAGGTAAGCCTTGGTGCGCGGTTTCAGGCTGGATACTGTTTGATGTAGTCAGCGCAGATGGGGCTGTGCCGCTTCCGAAGCCGATGCTTCCAATGATCATGTATGCCCACCACGTCAAGATAGATAGCAGCCATCGGCTTCGCGTTGGGGACAGCGTCATGTCTGGGTTCGCAGTGTCCTACAACCAGGATGGAGTATTCGAAACCGCCGGCACCATTTACATACTCATGGGCCGAGGTTTCAGGAAGGTGGCAGACGCTACCGTGGTGAGGGCCGCCCAGTTGCGCTTGGGTAGTCTCACGCAAACTTCGTGAGGTCTGGTTGCTGAGTGGCCCGATTTCCTGCCTCGAAACAAGGTGACGGATGATGAGATACAAGGCCGTGCTTCTGGATGCTTTCGGGACGATTTTGCAAATCAATCCTGGCAAACATCCGTACCGACAGCTTTTGAAAGAGGGGCTTAAGAACGGACGTCGTCCGAGCCCCGATGACGCAAAAAACTTGATGAGGTTTAACGGTGGTTTGTCCGAAGCGGCTGATCACTTGGGCATCAGCGTTCATCCTTCTCGGCTGGCTGAAATCGAGGAAATTCTTGAGGATGAAGTCAGCTCCATTGAGGCATTCCCTGATGCCCTAGAGGCCGTCGCATTGCTGCAGGAGCGCAGTCGCAAGGTTGCAGTCTGCAGCAACCTTGCGTATCCATACGGTCGCGCTGTCAAAACGTTATTTCCGACCATGGATGCATTCGGATTTAGCTATGAAATTGGCCTGGTTAAACCAGACCCACAGATGTATCAGGCAACCTGCGAAATGATCGGCGTCGAATCCGACAATGGATTTGGTGAGAACAGAGTCATCATGGTGGGTGATTCGCTACGCTGCGATTGTCACGGCCCGCGCGAAGTAGGTATCACCGGAATACACCTCGACAGATCGAAGTGTGACGGCATCAATGATTTGATGGTTTTCGCCAGGCATGTGCTTTGCGAATCGTAGCGGCGTTGGACACATTTAGGTTTAGGGGACACTTGGCGCTCTGACTTATCCGGAATGCCGCCACTGAAGAGGTCAGAGACCGTGACTAGTGAAAGCGTGTACTGCGATATTCAGATGACTATCGAAGAAGCTGTCGAGATGCTCGAAGTCCTCGAAGCCTTACGCGCGGCTGGCCGCTATCCGGCGCTTGAAGACAAATTTCACGAGATGCAGACCCAGCTCAGCGACTCCATTAGCTACGCAGCTTCAGACAGAATTGGATTGCTAAAATCCAAGCCCAAACATTAGCAGACTGCTTTGGGGTCTTACGTCTACTCGTCTGGGTTTGGTTCGGGCAGGAGTGTTTGACTGTTTTCACGACCGAGGTTCGGGCGCAGGTCAGCTTGAGCCTGAGCCTGAGCGTTGCGCTTAAGCTGTTCCTGCATCCACGCACCAGCATTATCGAACTCTTCCATCATCGACGCGAATTCATCTGGAGTGAGATGGTCTGGGCTGATTTTGTGCTCCATTGGACTTCCAAGATCTGTGGGGGGGCAGAGGCCCATACGTTCTCCCCAACCTCCATATGCCATGTATCCAGCGCAGAGCTCAAGCAGCCTTCCACGCCTTCAGGGTTTTATGATTGTGCCCAGATATTTTTTAGCGATGCACAGGATAATCGGGCTAGTCACGTGGAATGGATTTATCGAGCATATGCTTCGCATCATAAGCCTGGCGGCAGTCCTCTATGGTAGGCCAATTATCCCTAATCCATGAGGTAAAACCCTCCAGAGCAGGGAGCATGCTCGCCCCCATTTCCGTCAACTCATACTCCACGCGTGGAGGCACTTCTGGAAAGTAATGCCGCACCAAAAGCCCGTCACGCTCCAGGTTACGAACCGTCAGCGTCAGCATGCGCTGTGTTATTCCCTCAATCCCGCTCTTGAGGGCTGAGAAACGTAGCCGGTAACCAGGCGCGACCGCCAAATGTGACAAGACAAGGATTGTCCACTTGTCACCAAGCCTTGCCAGTACACCGTTTGGAGCGCACGGCTTGAAACGTGGGCCTTGTTCAGTTTCCTGATAGGGACGGCCATTTATTAGCTTTTCCATGAGTATCATTCGTGTGCTTGAGGGTGAAAAATGTGCCGTCTTGTTGTGCATTTTCATCAGTATATATTGGTAACCCTTGTAAGTTCACGAGGGTGATTTCATGTCAGGTATTAAACGTTCGATCTTGGTATTCGGAGCAACGGGTCAGCAAGGTGGAGCAGTCGCATCAGCACTTCTCAAGGAAGGCTGGCAGGTTCGCGCACTTGTCCGCGATCCTGGTTCCGCTAAGGCCAAGTCGCTTCAAGCATCCGGCGTTGAGCTGATTCAAGGCGACTTCAATGATAATGAGTCGATCCGAATGGCCATGCAGGGGATGTACGGTGTCTTCAGCGTTCAGCCCAGTTCACCTGGTGGGACTGTGAGCGACGAGGACGAGATCCGTTTTGGCTGTGTTGTAGCTGACCTCGCCGTTGAATACGGCATCGATCATTTCGTTTATAGCTCCGGGGGAGCCGTAAGCGAAAAGCCAACCGGCATGGGCCATTTCGACAGTAAGGCTGATATCGAGGCACATATCCGCACACTGCCGATCACCGCGACCATTATTCGCCCGGCGTGCTTCATGGAAATGTTAGTAATGCCTGGCTTCGGGCTGGACGAGGGTCGCTTCAACTTCTTCATGAAGCCTGATCAGCCAATGCAACTCGTTGCAGTGGAAGATATCGGCAAGTTGTGGCCGCTATCTTCGCGGACAAGCTGCAATTCAATGGCAAGACGCTCGACATCGCGAGCGATACGGTCACGGGTAAAGACCTGGAGGCGACGTTTACGCAAATGGCGGGCATTCCGATCAGGTATGCACGTTTTTCCGAGGAGGTCTTGAAGCAAAACCCCTTTCTGAGAAAACTCTCCGAGCTGGTGGACGATGGAACCCTTGAAGGCAAGGCTGATCTGGAGAGTTGCCGGATGATCGTTCCCGACCTGCAATGCTTTGACCACTGGCTGGCCAAAACGGGTCGCCATGCCCTCCAGGCAGCACTCGGGACATCTGGCACTTGGGCCTATAACACTTGATTTGCTGACCAATGGCCGCCTGAGTCGTGCAAGGTTACTCAGACGGACGCTTACGATGGCGTGGCCATTGCCAAAGCCTGTATTACAACCTGAAACGCTGGACGGCGTTGTCACGTTATTTGGATGACGGCGCTGTGCCTATCGATAACAATCATAAAGAGCAGCAGATCCGACTTTGGGCTCTCGGACGCAAGAAATGGCCTTTGCAGGGCCCTTACGCAGCGGTCAACTCGCGGCTGCACCGATGAGCCTGATCCAACCGGCCAAGCTCAATGGGCATGATCCGTAGGCTTATCTGAAATACGTGCTATCCCGGCTACCGACTCAACGAGCGAGTGAGATCGCCGAGTTGTTGCCGCATAACTGGTACCGTTGCGCAAACTGTAATGCGTGTTCGCTCACAACCCACTGGCAATATTCCGCGAAGCGGCTTGGCATTTTTTAGCTGTCGATAGATAGTAGCCAGCAGGTGTAGATGACGGTTTACCTAAAGATATTATACATATCGGAAATTTTCCTCCGCAGAAGTTTGAAAAAGTAATCGACTTACCGTCTTTGCCATCAATCGTTGTCACACCGTCCAGCCAGCTATCCAGCGTCTCGGGATGATCAGCTAGCCATTTCTTCGCCGCACTCAAAGCCGGTTCTTTTTTGTCGAGAGAGTTCATGATGCTGCTCTCCATGTCGACTGTGAACCTCAGATTGTTGTAGAGCTTGCCAATGTTACCGCAGCGCTCGGCATAGCCCTTCGAAGTGATAGTTTTCACGGTCGCAGCACCGAAGTCGGGGCCGAAGGAATCATCACCGCCCGTGAGGTAAACAATGTCCAGATTCACGTTCATCGGATGAGGTGCCCAGGCCAGGAACCCACTGCGCATTCGCCGTTTGTGCGCCGAGATGGCTTCCGGGCGAGACAGCTATTGTCATTGTACTGTCGAAGCGTTAGAAACTGCCTTTGGCAGACGATGAGTGTGACGCATGAGCAGCAAGGCGACCTTGGAGTGGAGCTATAACCCCGCAGGCCTGATTGACGGCTTGCTGGAGTTTGAAAAGTTTGGTGGTAGCGTTGTCGCTGCGGGTGGCAGGGTCACAGCAGATTTTGATGAGCAGGTCTATCGGGCGGATGCAACGCTTGCTGATAAATTATTGGTCGCGATCCAGGCTAGGCTGGCACCTGCCCAGCGCAGGCTCCAACAAGCAGTAGAGTTTTCACACCCTCCAACCCTGACTGTGGCGCATTCGGATGGCAAACGAGAGATTTTCCTTGAATGCTATGCCTCTGTCTCGATAAGCGATCATTTTGAAATTCAGATCATCAGGAATGGGGTCGTGATCGAGGACTCGGAGCAGGAGCGCATTGAGCGAGAGTCTCGGCAAGCTTTGTTACTGGAGAGTCACTCGGATGATCTGATTCTCGCTCGGATACTGGCCAGTCATCGGAACTCTCTCCGTGATCCAGATAACGAGTTTGTGCACCTGTACGAAATCTGGGATGCGTTGGAATCAAAGTTTCTGAAGCGCCATCAGGTCGCGGACGCCCTGAAGATAGAATTTTCCAAGTTTGGCCAGTTCCAAGCCGTGTGTAACAGACCTACCTCCGCCAGTCGGCATCGAGGAACAGCTGACGGCGCCTTGAGACAGCCGAGCCCGGCTGAGTACGAGTTGGCCAGATCCATCGCTTGGGAGCTTGTGATGGGGTATGCGGAGTGGCTGAGTGCGCAGGCGAAACTGAATGATGCCGCTGCGGGCAACTGAAGCCCTGATCGACGCTGGGTCGGGGAAAGTCGACTTTCACAGATCCACAGCTGGTTCAAATTTTGGCCTGTGCTATTTACGGAAAGTATGATTTTCTCGATCGTTCATCGAACTCAAACCGGTCAGCCACCACCGCTACAACCCTGATCATGGGGCCCTGCGCCGAGGGAATGATCAGACCTTCACCGACGCTCGAACTCAATAGATGTGATCCCACTGCGTGAAGGTCAGAACGTTCGGTAGGCGCCATAAGTGGAAATTACCGGTTTTGAATTTTTGAGACCAAAATGCAAGTCTCTGTGCTTCAGTTTGATTAACGCCGCTCCACTCGACTATCACGATGTGTCTGGACTGGGCATAGGCGGCGATCACATCATTGAGATGGTCATCATCCCCCGAGTACCCGAACACGATGATCTCTTGAGATTCGTTCAGACTGAGCCCTAGGTAGTTCCAGTACGTGGAAAGCACCGTCGAGGCGCCAATCACCGATCGCTTGTGGCGAACGTGGGTCAGTACGATGTGATCAGACCCTTCCGGGGAAAAAGGGTTGAGCTGATGTCGATCACGTTTCCTGGCCAGTCCATGGTGGTCAAAGAATAGAGGGGAGCCATGTAGGTGGAGGTAGTATCCAAAGTCATTGTTGTATAAGCGCGCCAGAGCATCTGAGCTGAAGCCATTGGCAACCATGCCGTCCACAAGCGTGGTGTGGAAATAGCCCGCCATTAGGCCAGCATCTAGAAATGCTCCATAGAGAAGCTTGTCGTAGTTGAGAGTGGCGACGTGTGACTTTGTCTGGCGAACGAAGGCGATTAGTGGTTCCAGAAAGGCCTGCGGGAGGCCATGGGCGTAAAGGTGCAGCCTTGTGGCTACCTTGTGAAGGTAGTTTCCCACTGCGACCGGAAATTGCAGACCTTCTTGCGATAACCAGTGAACGTTCATCCGCTGGGACATGTTGATGCTACTGAGCGTCCTGCAAGCCGAGATCACGAGGTGCAATGGGTCGAGCTGATCTTCCCGCGCGGGGATGACGCCATTTCCACCAAGGCACTGACTGATCAACTCTTTGTGCACATCGCTGATGGCAAACGGGTCATTCCATACATCAGCCATAGCGTTGGTAAGCGAGAAATGTTGGGGATCGAGCGCCATCCCTAGGCCGTTTCCAAATATCAACGTCTTCCTTGGCATCATCAATTCCTTGGGGGGCTGAATTTTCAATCGTTGACTGGAATAGCGTACTCGCTTCACAACTGTTTATCGTCGGTCAGTGAGCTAGCGCTTCGGTCACCACGGCCCTGGCGACTCGTAGCCGCAATCGGCTGGTCATAAGTAAAGTGGACAAGCAGGGGGAAATGTCCTACTCAGCTCGAAGAGTAGTTGAATATCATCAGCTTAATCTGTCCCAGATTTGGCCTCTGGTGCCTATGCTCAGCATGTCGCGCGTAGATGCGACGACCCGCGGGGTGATTCCTACGCCCAAAGCTCATGAGCTCATGAGCTCGCCCCAACCTTACAGCCGGCGATGATTGCGATCGAGGATGTGTTGTGCGAAGGATCCTCCAGCCTGAGCGATTCCCCGCCGGATTGGCTTGGCGAATAGCAGGCGGCTGTGCAAAGGTTTCGCACTAAGCACTACTCAGGGAGCTCGATGTGTCTTTACTCAAAAACGCTGCCACTTCCATCAAGCTGGGTATGGAGGACTTTCGCCTGGCGCAGACGGATGAGGCCAGAGCGCTGTCCGCTATCAGAAACATGACGGCGGGCATTTTGCTGCTCTTCAAATTCAAGTTAGTACTCTTGAGCCCTGATTCTGACGGGATACTCATCAAAGCTGATCTGAAGCCTGTCCCCGGCCCTGATGGCTTGATGATTTGGAAAGCTAAGAGCTCCAAGACCGTTGACACCCACACGCTCATCCAGCGTCTCAAAGACTTTGGCGTCACCGACGTTGACTGGCAGCGGCTGCTCGATCTGATCAAGGTCAGAAACGACGTTGAGCACTATTTCAGCTCAAGCCCAACGTCAGCCCTGTTGAAGGTCATGTCCGACTCTTTCCACCTGATCCAGCAGTTTTCGATCAAACACCTTGAGATCTTTCCGATCCAGTTACTGGGCCAGGAGGTCTGGGGCTTTTTGACTGATCAAAAGGCGTTCTACGACAGAGAGTTTGCCAGCTGCCAAGAGGATCTCCACAAAGTGGACTGGAAGTCGCCGACGCTGGTCGCTGCGATTCCACAAATGGCCTGCACTGACTGCCAATCTAAGTTGATTCGTCCCGGAGTGGTAGGTGCAACTGTTTTTGAAACAGACTTCATCTGCACGCGTTGTTCGACGCGCATGACATACGATTTGGTGGTTGAAGAGGTCTTGGGTAAGGTCTTTTTCAGTGAACAGTATGAGGCACTTACCCGAGGTGGAGATACTCCACTTGAGGGCTGTAGCGAATGCTACAGACCTACGTTCATTGTGGCGGATAATCGCTGTGGCGCGTGTCACGCAATGGGCTCTGGCATAGACCAATGAGCGCCCTGAATTGACCAACGCCGGGAAGCAATCTGCCGAGTACCCTATTTTGGAACCGGGCATTTGGCATGGGGTGGATTAGGTGGGATCGATCTCAACCGGTGTGGGGTTCTGCTCAACCGACACGCTTTGCTGATGCCAGTCGGGGTAGACCGGACGCTTTTGGCTGGCCCGCGCAAGGCGTTCTGCCGGCGCAGCGCGGCTTCAGGATCTTGGCCGACGGGTTCTTCGCTTGCCTGCTGATGCGTGAACTCGATGGGCTATTTGATCCAATCAATCACAGTACCTGGTGTTGGCCATTCAGCTTGATCGGATTGGTGTGTATCTGGAAGGCGTTTAAACCAGGCGAAGGGAAAAGCTCTTTTGAAGCGCTGGCTACGTTCACGCGCGCATCCATGTTTGGATCGATGGCGACGGGGCTTTAAGCAAGGACGGGCGCACAGCTTTTATGCCAACCGTGAAGCTGTCAGGTCGTCTAAGCGCTAAATCCGTACTCCAGCCGCGTGATCAGCTCGATTGCTTTCTCAATCTCAACATCACGCGGAGCCTTACCGCCCAGTGCCCGAACAGGGTGAGACAGCCAGTTGAGCGCTATTGCCCTGTCGCCAAACAAGCCGGTCGCGGCTTCAAGCAACTGGGGAGCAATCATCTCCACTGGTGGGTGGGTGGGTGGGTGGGTGGGTGGAATGCCTCATTGAATCTTTAATCGCAAAAGCTAGCGCTTCCAAGGCGTCTGCCAACCTTGCGTCCTCTCTGCAGTCCCCAGAAGCTGGCTGAAAGTCAGTGCAGTGACGCAGCAGTGACGCAGCAGTGACTCTGAGTCGTTTATGTTGAGGTCGAGTTCGATAAGCATTTTGAGCCTCGTTCATCCTTGGCCCAAGTTTACTGTTTATAGAGGCGAATCCACTCGATTATTTCATCAAGCTGGCGGTTATCCAGCTCGGCACAGTTATCGTAGATCGCCGCAGCGACAAGTCCCTGTTGTCGCTCCGTGGACGAGCCAATCCCCGGCGTGCCGCGCATTCCCTGATTCCCGTCATCGGTCAACACGCGGTCATTGGTGACCTTTACAAACTGACTTGCCTAGATTCTCACGTTCTATGTCTCCTGCTGGGTATGGTGCCGATAGTCTATGGTGTCCTGAGTCTAGACCCTGGCGGTAGCCTGCCAGCCTTTAGACTGCCGTCGCCTCCCACGCAGTGATAGCAACGCTTCGCGCAGATGTTGCAGCTGTGTCTAACGTTGGGGTGTGAGGACTTGGTTTTGACTGCAAACCACGAGCTTTTTCGCCCCGCGCGACATAGCAACGTATAGGTTTCTCGCGTTCATCCGCTCTGGCTCCAAAATCACCGCAACGTCAGCCTCCAACCCCTTCAACAGCAACGTGCTCCCGACTGATCTGCGCGACAAAGGCCGTCCCTGCAGGCGATTGCGCTCTCTAATCTGAATGGCTGCTTCATGGAAGGTATGAGTTCTAGATGCCGACATCCGTAGGGCAGCGATACAGCATCGAAGGATTTCAGGCCGGTATATGCGGCAATCGTGCTGCTGAGACAGGCACTGTAAAAGTTCAATGGCACCTGCATAACCGGGAGCTCGCAGGTAGTTGACTGCCTGATTCTCAGCCACGGTGGGTGGGGTGCGGTTTCGTCCATTTTGAATCGTCGTAACCCGAGCCAGATACGCAGCTGGGCCAACCGCCGTCATCACGCTGCCTGCGAAATGCACTATTTGGAGCAGCGCGTCTGCTGCCATAGGCTCAAAGCGTTGAGCGAAGGAAATGAGATCGGGCAGATCAACAGTTTCCACGGTTGTAGCACCTGGCGTCTGGCTAGTGAGTAATTGCCGGCCTGTAGTGTTTCTTGAGTCGCCAATGATGAGCGCTGTCTCAGCATTGCGCAGCTGCACCAATGCTGCAGCACGCCGCTGGGCATCAGCGGTCGCCGGATGGATCTGTACCCATTGCACTTCAGCCGGAGCAGTTGCGAGATCAACAGGCCGCCCAGCCTGAAGTGACTCCCGCATTTGAAGGAGCCATCGTCCTAGGTTTTCCGCCCCAGCAAGTCTCCATCGCCATGGCGTAGTCAATGCTCCTATGGCTGGGAAATGCTGAATTACATCCACGTTCCAGTCGACCAATCTGTCCTGTCCAAAGTCGAAGATAGCCTGCATTGGATCGCCCAATACATAGGTCGGTAGCGTGTTGGCGAGAGAGGTGACGATGGTGTGTTGTGACTGATTGCAATCCTGGTACTCGTCGACCAGTAAATGGGAATAGCTTGATCTCAGCACTTGTTCCAGATGTCGCCCTGCCAGCAACCTTGCCGCTGCAGTGCGTATTGCCGGATAGTCCGATGCGCGATTGGCCAACTCCATAATCGCTGGGTTGTGCCCGCTTCTTGCTGGAAATTTGCCAATCAATTTCATGGCAAAGCCATCGAGGGTAGCGATCTGGAATGAGGCCGAGGGTACTCGTGCGCGCAACATCCGGGCGCGCAGTGCTGCGACTCCCGCATTGGTGTGGGTCAGGATCAGAATAGGCCTGGCCCCGGTGTGCTGAGACAATGTGTCCGCGATGAGCTGTGTTTTACCGCAACCGGCAGGTGCCGTTATCGACCCCCGTGGAAAATTGAACAGCGCAATTTCAGGCGGCATGTGTCCAGCCCCTGATCCGGTTGATGGTAGTTTGGAGGGTAGGCTGAGAGGCCAAAAGCTCAGGGCCAATGATGTGCTTGGCGATGAACTCGTAGGCAGTTACCGACTTGAACCAGCCGCTTCTCCGAATACGAGAAGCAACCCCGAGAATACCTCGGATGACCGGTGAGTAAGGCATGTTGCCTGCGCGATACGCCTCAATCTGTTCTAGCGTCAGTTCATTGATTGAACGATCGCGGATGTGGGCAGCCACCAATTCCCGGCCCCGCAGCTCAATGGCCTTGGCGAGCAGCCTATCAATAGCGGCATCGGGCAAACTGGCGAACAACTCATCTTCAAGAGCTCTACCTTCGCCCCATGTCGCGGACTGTCCTCCGGCAAAGTGAAAAGCCGTTTGAACGGCAGCGGTGACAGGTTTGTCCGCGTCTACGATAACGAGCACCTCATATCCGAGGCCCAGCAGCGCGGAGCCACGCGCATAGCAGTTGTCAGGACTTCCGCCATTGACGTTGACATAGGCGCCTCCCAAAGCCAGATAGGATTGACTGCCCTGCATAACCCAATACTGATCCAGGCCCCGCATGAGGCCGACCTCGCTCGCTCCTTCGCACACCACGATGCGTTTGGCTAGGAAGGCCTCTGGGTCTGCTCGCAGCGTACTCTGGACGTCGTCGGCGATTCCTGCTTGGCGAACCTCATGCTGGCCCGCGAGCAAACGAACGATGAACAGTTGATGGCCAGAGAGCTCACGTAGAGCAACCGGAGAGTGGGTGGTCAGGAACACCTGAAGGGGTTCAGGGATGGTCTTGGCACCCAGCGAATCCATGAACCGCGTCAGTCGATGAGGCTCCAAGCCAAACTCCACCTCATCAACCAGAGCGATGGAAGCCGCCTGTGACGCTTGGCGCTGTAGACCCGCTACCAGTAGGCGAGATGATCCCGTGCCCAACGACCTGAGGGGAATACCTTGGTCGTTGTGCAGGGCGATAGCCCCATCGCCGATCGATACCGCGTGAGCGTCGAGGAGGGCCTGAGCAGAAGCACCTACAGGGACACCCAAAGACCTTGCCGTACTGTTCACGATTTCAAGCGGCTGCTGCAACTGCACGCCGGCCTGAACGCCGAAGTTGTTACGGGCGTCGCGGGCTGCTCCGGCCAAGGCGCCGCCGAGTGCAGGACGCTCCTCGGTCAGTCGATTGAGGACGGAGTTGCGGCTCCACGACAGATTGGTATTGGCATAACTCCCGATGCGAGCCGGCGAGATACGTGCTCGATCTTTCCACGCCAGATTACGCTCGATGCCCTGATTGTTCGTCCGGTCTGAGTAGAGTCTCCAAGATGGCTCAAGGTCGCTCTCAACCTTCAGTTGCAGCGTTAGAACAGTTTCAATGCCAAAACGCGGCTCGTCTTCCACTGTTTTAGTGGTCGGATCAAAACCGCGAAGGAAATCTCCATAACTGTCGAGATTGATTAGGTCATCAGGTAGATCCCCGAGGGTCATTGAAATCAGGATGGACTGAGCGACATCCAACCGATGGAAATCGGTGTCGCCAAAAGGCGCGTTGCGACGAGCGCCCAAACACAGGTCGATGGCATCGAGGATGCTCGATTTACCGCTGTCACCCGGCCCGATCAAGCAATTGAATCCTGACGCAGGAGTCCAATCCAGATTTTGGATTGAGCGGAAGTTTTGGATCTGAAGTCGACGTATCCTTGCCATAGATTGAGTCCCTGCGTACTGATCAGCCCGATGTTGCACCGCTCTGATCATAGACAGAATTTGCGTATGAGCATGGTAATGGCGAGGTCTCGGTGAAGTTCTGTGAAGACGACTAATTGCTCCCTCGCGAGACTAAGCATAGGGTCTGTCGATTGGCATTCTTAAACACTCATTCGACCAGCGGTGCGAGCCGCTGATAGGTCATCTTCGTTGCCTTGATCGCCTGCGGTTGATCGTGCACATACACCTGCTTGACCTCGATCTTGTAACCCGTCAGGTAGTCCATCCAGGCCTGTTTCACTGAAGGTTTGACGACCAGCACGGCGGATCTGGCTCCTGCCTTCACAGCCACTTCTGGTGACGTGGCAAAGGCCAACGACACAGTAGCGGCCTCAATGAATTCAGCTGTCAGGATGCGGTAGTGATCTCCCATCGAAACAAACAGACCCTTCACACTGACTGAGTGTATGGTGCAGATGAACGGATCCCATTTGATGCCGTACGCAGGCTGCAGCCAGATTCGGTCGTGCTTCCTGAAGTTCGCTTCTTTGGTTTCAAGAATCACAGGTGATCGAACACGGCGTAGGTGTTGGTTGATTGCTGCGACCACGGAAGGGCAGTCGCTGATGAAGATTTCGCTGGCGGACATCAGGCACCACCGTTCGGCCTGATAGACGTCGAATCGCAGATCCCTATGATCCAGTGCCTGATGCAATAGCCAATGCTGCGATTTGCTCGTGTGCTGGGATTGGATTGGGATGGCCTGGTAGTAGTTTGTTAGATCGTCCAGGAAATGGGTAGGCTGCTCCGGCAACATCGGTCGCTGATCGATCAGTATCACGCGTGAGGTCGCTGGGATTGCCTTGAGCGCCACAAGGAAGTCGCTTAAGGACAGATAGTGAGAGTCGGTCATGATGATGGTGGTGTAATCGCCAAGATCCGCCGGTAGCTGGAAAAACGGGACAGCCTCGCATTCAGTGCAGTGTGCGTAGACAGTGAGCATGGCTGATGAGTAGACAGCGACCACAGGTGCAGGCGCGTACAAAATCTGGAGAGTGCCAGACAGCTGGTTGGCAAATTCGCAAATGCTGGGTATGTCCTGAGCGGCCACCACAGAAAACCTGGAGTTGATGACTGCGGTGACTTCTTCCTGAAGTTCGGGATGGTCATGTGAGGCGATGACTTGGGTGTATCGGGAGTAGCTGAACTGAATCTCCTGAGGAGTGTAAGTGGGGAAGAATGGGCTGGCGAGCCGTTCAAGCTGCCTGCGAATTGCAACCTGGAGCATGGCGTGCGACGCGAGTTGGCAATGCTCTCCATCGACCAGCACCCAACCCCATTCAGCGCTCAGGTTGAGTGCCTTACCTGAGCCCTTGGGAAGCTCAAGTATCTGGACAAGGGTGCGCCCGCGTTGACCCTGCTCCCTGAGCCAACAAATCAAATCGAGGAGTGCTCGGTGGTCGCAGGGCAGTGTGGCGTCGGTTAATGGGGCCGCTAATCGAATCTGGTGTGACGAGCTTTCGGTCAGCAATGCTTTCAGACGACCATGAGGCTCCATGCAGGCATCCGCACCGTGGGTCTCGTAGAAGTGCTCTGCTTGCTTTTGTGAGAGCCCCCAGGACATCAACCGTTTGATGGACTGGTATCGTTGCTGTCCCTCTTGAAAGGCACACCCGAGTAAGGTGCTTTGGGGTTCGTGAAGAACACTGCGCCAAGGCCTCATGTCGTTCTGAGTGAGAGCGTTCAGAAGTTGTCCACGCTGTGCGAGATTCAGCGACTGGAGCTTTCGCTTGGCGCTCATCTTTAGCTGCAAATCATCGACAAAGAAATGACTCTCGACCAGATCTTTCCAGGCGGAGAGGTCAATGCCGCATTCCACGGCGGCCACCAGGTTTACGCCTCGACTGCGTGCTGCTGTTCGGAGCAAGTACATACGCCCGGCGATCAGCGGAAGGTCAAATCCATCGGTACGATATCGTAATGAGGAGACTCTTCCACTACCTGGGTCAACGCAGGTCGCCAGACTGACGCCATCCAAGCGATGGATCACGCGTTTCACCAGATACTTCTTCACTTGGATTCACCCAGGATGATTCCCCCCGAATGCATCATGTCTAGGTCATGGCGAGCCTTTCGGAGCTGCTGCTTCAGCTTTAAGTTCTCTTCCTTGGCCAAGATAAGCTCGACTTGCAGTCTGGATTGTTGGACATCTGAGTTCGGCGCGTTGGTTGCTGCGCCGCTCGTGCCTTCCAGGTACTGGTTCAGCAGCGCCAAGAGCTGCAGGACTTCGGGACTGCCTCGGCCCGGATAGAAAATTTGTCGGGTGGCTCCGATTCGACCTGCCAGCCAAGTTAGATCGATCGCCCCCTTCCTTAGTGGAATAGGGGCACGCTGTTCAATCATCTTCACCAACTCCTGTCTGAGTTGAAGCGCGAAGCGATTCTTCAAGCTCAGCTGTGCTAAGCGATCCAGTATGAGTGTTTCTTGCATGGCGCCAATCCAAGAAGGGTTTGCAGGTCTTCGAATCTGACAGTTCGGCAGGTATCCCAGTCATACTTGCCCGAGTCATCAATTTTCCTTTTTCAAAATAAAGGTATTGGTCTTCAGTTAGAATTGTTTCCACAAGTTTGCAGGTTGTTTCGAATTCGTGCAGAAATGAATTTGTTTTCGTAACTACTGCTACCGGGGCCGAGCGATGTGGGACATCATTCAAGATCTTTTCTAGCACAGAAATTCTATGCGTGGCCTCGCTTAGTTTTATGGTTAAGACCTCTACCGGTAGTAGCTGAGCCGAGCGCATAGACTTAGGAAGTTTCTTGCAGAGCTTAACAGCATAGGAATCGAAAAGTTCTTTCTGTGGTGTAGAGGGCTTCCTGTAAAGAGAAGGGTCAACGCGGACAATCTGCGCGACATGTTGTGCAAGGTGGTGAGCATTGTTGAAGGATTCTCCTCCCTTTACAAGAGAATCGAGGGCCGCTTTTGTCCTAGCAAGCGTTAATCGTAATTGATCCAAGCGATCGCAGTCGGAGCTAATTTTCGAGTTATATTTATCCTTCTTCACTTAGATAAGCCCTTCAAGACACTGCTGGAAGTTGCGACAATTTCAAAAATTTCGTCTGCGGAGAAATTTGTGCTTCTAAGGATGCTGCTGATCTGGCACGCTAGTACATGCTTGGCTGACGGCAAGTCAGGTACAGCCGACAGCAAATCTGGACTTTTGGCCGCCCGTTCAATCATATATGGATAGTTTGGAGAAACCAGATGTGGATACGCCGCAGAATCTAAAATGTTCGCGATGACGCGATGACGAGGATTGTCCATGTCGATGGCATGACGTTTTGCACCGCCCAGATCCCGAAACGGAGTGATCAGGCCGTTAGCGTTATCATCGTCTAAAACTTTGTTGAGTTGTGATGCTATTTCCTTGTACGAGGCTAGTTCATAACGAGCAATCGATAGCTCATGGTGATACGGCTCAATGTCCGAAGGGGGCACGTCAGCTGCGTTCAGATCACTGATTTTTTGGATTAGCGCTAAGCTTTTACTATGAGCTTGGCGCATGCAAACGTTTATGCCGGGCAGATGGTCGACTCCGTAGACTGATGCATCGCATAAGCTGCATACTCTTGAGCGGCCTGTAAATCGTAATAGCCTGTCGTGGCAGGCACCTCCAAGCATGCAGATGCAGTTGCTTTGGAATCCAGGCGTCGTGTTAGTTGTGGCGATGATATCCATGCCAGTTTCTTGGCTGTCTAGGAGAAAGAACTGATAGCTACGGAATTTTTGATCAATGATGAGTTGATCTCTATTCTCACTCCAACCCCTGACGATTGCACTGGCCGGTGAGCTGGGTGAAGGGATGTTTCCCATTAACGCTTTATATGCAGAATCAGCAAGCTGTATATTAGCTAGATTTATGTTCTCCAGCATATCCTGAGGCGTAGGCACGGTATAGTAGTCAGATGAAACTGAGAAAGACTCTATTACCTTATGTCCAGCCTGCTGGGCCGCGTAAGTCACCTCCAAATGCCCATACAAACGCATATGGGTGATCCACATCGCTCTTAGAGAGTGTGGTACGTGAACAGCGACTTCTTTCCCAGTTTCGGTGATAGCAATGAAGGAGTGCTGAGAATTATCATCTACTATCAAGTTGTATACTTGGTCAAGCCCTCTGCAAAAATGTATCCATTCTTTCGAATAGGTAGTGTCTGTAAATGGCAGGTCGTTGTTGCCCCAGGGGCTTCGGAATAAAGGACAGATCTCCCCGTATTCGTTAGGATCAGATGGATCGTTCTCGTAATACACAAGGCCGGGGGCGTGCGGGCAAACTTCGGTTTGGAAAAGCCGCTCGTCGAACAGGCTAGCCATGACATGCCCGTCGATGACTGCATCTCTAGACTTGCCAGACTTATCGGTGTTGACATGCAGCATGCACAAGTTGAAGCCATCCACTGAGCCTTGGTTGAACTCTCGATCAAATGTTCGTAAGTCGAGCCACTGGCCGTTTTGGATTCGCTGCCCTGCGAAAAGACCTACTGCGAGCATTCGTAACGTTGATAGCCATGGTACATGAATAGTTATCGTTTCTTGACGATTTGTACCAGGAATGAAGTATCCTTCAAGCCACCAATTGTAAATGTTTGGTACGGTTTTTATTTCAAATGTATAGGTTTCCTGTGGATTCTTAGAGCTGCGAACTGTAGCGGTGGTCTCAAGATTCAGTTCGATTAAGTCTAACCAATCATTGCTCTTGATGCGTGCAACGGTGTCCCGGTCTATCCTGCTGTTGAGAATATCAGCTCTCAGCTTGATGCCGATAGTGTCCAGGGCGTGCATGTAGGATTTTGCAACTATAGATGCATCACGAGGAAATGGGATTTTATCAGATTTTGAACGACCACCGCTGCCAATGCTGTCCATCTTTATGTTCACGGGGTTTGCATAGGTGCCGTCTACGTATCCATATGCTGGCCCATAAGTTCGCACCACTTCAAAGAACAAATGCACAGAATTAATAAACTGACTAGAGGTTTTTTTGGTATGAGTGAGTTCTCTCAGCTTAATCGCTGTCAATGGCATCTCCATCTCGGTATGAAGATGGTTAATGCCCTGGATCGAACACACGGTTTCCTCATCGATCAGGTCATCGCACCAGAATGACGTCCGTTCGAAATCTGCCAAGGTTTCCGGTAACTTAATATTAGACTCAGGATGTAGTTCTTTCCAGAAAGGAAGATAGCAAAATATATAGTCGAAAAAATAGCGAATGTGTTCGATCTGGGTGTTTTTGTAGCTATCGCTGTTTTTTGGTTTGTTAACTTTCTTGATGAAGGCGTTCCCAATAGTTTTCCATTGGTTGTAGTTCGACTCTATATCGATATGGCCCCTGCCTGGATAGAAGTCGTTAGAGATCCAGTCGAAATTACGCTCGCGTTTAGGTATCTCAATAAAAAGGATGTAGTCTTCTGCGGAGACGGACTTTGATAGCTCATTAAACAAATCGTCACTGGCTTGCACGCCATCTTTTGCGAAAATCGGTGTTGCATTTAATCTCGATCGTATGGTTTTTTGTTTTTGCGTAACTTTACTTTGCTTATAGCCATAGCGCTTATTGATCTTCCGGATTTCGTGGCGACGAATGTTTGGATCTGTCGATGAAATGCTCTTGGATTCCTCGGGCGTAAGTGCGAAGTGTTTTAGGTATTGTTCGTAGCTCATCGCATGATCGGACGCATTCCCAAAATGATAACGTTTAGTAGCTAGATGTAATTGGTAGCGTTCAGCGTAGAATGCTTGATCAGGCGACACAATGCCTGGGTAGGTAGCCGAAAATTTTTTAACCCATGCTAATAAAGAAAGCTTGTGACTGTTACCAATTTGGATATTTACCATGCCGGGGATGGCAGCCCAAATCTCGCTAAAATAAACATCGCCGGGTGCATGCCAGTTCGTACGGTATTGCCATCCCCTTGCTGCTACTTCAAGGTTGTTACTGCCTTGTGCGATTTGTGAAATGAACCCGTAGGTATGCTTCTGGAGGTCAGGATTCTTCTTCCATAGATGCTTCATGTCAAACGTGTAAGGAAGTGTTAATACTTTTTCCGACCATAATAAACACAGTAGCTCTTTGAAGCCGACTATCAATCCGGTTAGATCTTCCAGCATGTCTGGATAATGCCCAGACAGGTCATAATAAAGCGTATCTGCATTAAGAGCCTCCGCCTCACTTAGCGACGCTATTTTGTATATCGTATCAATGTGTAAGGGTGTTATCTTCTGTTTGGATATTAGTCTCCATAGTTTAAGAATCGCAGTCCGCTTGCGGTACTGTTTATTTTGAGTAGTCTCGATGATTTTAGTTTCTCTGCGCTTGATGCTTTCTGCCATGGTGCTGAGAATCACCCGCGTGGCGGAGTCGATTTTCTCAGGGGAAGTAATTTGAATTTCGTTAGAAAGATTAATCATGCTGCCATTCGCCTCCGCAGATCTTGCGCTAGTGCCTCATATGAATCCGCGCGCAGGCTGTCAATACTCTTGGTTTTATTCCAGATGGCCGTCATTTGATCGGCAGCGTGTATTTCAGCCATCATCACCTCATTATCAATTTTTGCATATACCATCGTCGATGAAATGTTGCGATGCCCCATCAGTACTTGGATTTCAGCAAGTGTTAGGCCGACAGTTGGTCGGCCCGGAATATAGACAAAATTTCGCGCCCAATACCCATAAAAGTGACGCAGGCTATGGGATGTGTAGGGCTGACTGTTGTTTGATGGATCGCTGATTTTTCCTTTTTGTTGTGAGGTCGCGAGCGCGCGGTTTAGTTTGTGGTTTAAAGAATTTGGCTTCAATACTTCAGCCAGCGGCATTCCGTAACTATCTGAGTTATCTGATACGAATAGGAAGTCACTGTCTGTAGTCGGTCGAATCGACAAGTAATCAGCTAGAGCATCAAAGAACAGACGCTTGAACGGTTCGAACATGTATATTATTGCGGTAGTTCTCCCTTTGAACGGGAGCTCTTTGGCGGAGGGGTCACGCAGGTGGTTGGGATCCTCCACCCGAATAGTCCGTTCTGCTAGGTTGATATCGGATTTTTTGATTGACCACGTTTCTGACTGACGCAGACTGCCGCCGCATTGAAGCAGTGCCACAACCTTCTCCAACGGATCCAAATTTTGGATTAGTGCCAGGATGTGCTGTGTAGGGAAATCTTTACGTTTCCTCGGTGGGGGAGGGCGTCCACCTCCTAGCCCGCCTTGGGCAATTTGGTACACGTTGTCTGGCTTGTCCTTGAACTCCATTATCTTGGAGCGCAACTCCTCAATCTCGGACTTCGAACGTTTCCTGTCTGCCATCAATTCGAGCTCCGTAGGTGACTCGATTTTGATGCCAGGATTGAGGAGCCTGACTCTGGCTAGCGAATCCCTAATTAGAGCTGAGTGTTTCCGGAGGAAATCATTCGCAGCAGCTTTGTACGCGAGCGCGGAGGAGGCGGTGATCGGGGTTCTTCCTAACCGTTTGGCGACTGTCCTGATGATGTAGTCATCGCTGTGGATCCCTTCGGTTAAGAACGTGTAATAGGATTCGAGCGTTTCGTTCAGGGTGTCCGGGTCTATCTGGGCCGTCCCCATTGCCCGACATTCGTAGAGGTAATCCATCAGGCCCGCGTTGCGACCGGTGTACTGCTGGTTGGTCGCGGCTGTCCGCTTCTTGCCACGCATCTTATGGATGCTGCGTGCATAGGCGTTGAATGCTGGGATCGGCTCGCCCGTAGCCGTTTCATAGAGGCGAGGTGGGTCGCAGCGCACCAGGATCACGTTCTTCAATCCAGATTGGCCTTGGTCACCGGCTTCGCCACCTGTGGCGACCTCGCTGCTTGCTGGGCCAGTGTCCAAGGAGAAATGTGAGATTAATCGCGCTTTAGGCATATATTGACAACTGTTTTTTTGCGTGGTATAAGACAGATATACACTCACGTGTAGGCGTTTGCTTGAGTTTTTCTATTCAAATATTGTATCAATCTCTAATAATTGATTGATGTATGTGTATCGTCATATTTTTAACTCTCTGATCTAAATAATTTTTCCTTTGGCACTCCCGTGCTGAGTTTGGGTTTCTCACGATAGATCGCCTCCCTACATTGGGGAGTTCGCCGGTCTGAGCCCTGGCCCTAATGAAGCTGCCTTGCACGCATTCGACGTCTGCAGCAGCGCGCGAGGTTGGCGCGCGCGTATCCTTTCCGCCAGTCATCCTTGTGGGTGCGCTGAAATCTTCCTGCGGTTTTCATGGCGTGGGAGGCAAGGGAAAGTGCTGGGTATATGAAGGATCGGATGATGAGGGGGCGGGAGGTGCGGGGTTTTGGCGGACTCGCTCACAAAAAATAGAGCGCAGGGATGCTGTTGCATTTGATTGAAAGTGTTATGGGGAGGGCGCGGGGGAGGTGGGGGGGCAACAACTGATTATGCGTAACACGTTGATTTTTATGGGGTTTTAGGAGGATAGAGGTGGAGCGGGTAGAGGGAATCGAACCCTCCTCGATAGCTTGGGAAGCTATAGTTTTACCAATAAACTATACCCGCATTGCATAAAAACTCGCTCACAAAAGCGGTTGTCCGATAAGAACCCTCGTTATCAGCTTGGGAAGCTGGAGTAATGCCATTATACGACACCCGCTGAACGCGGTTCACTTTTTACCAGAACTCGCCGGTCAATTGAAGCCTTTTATCCGCCCGAGGCGGAATTTGCCGGCCGGCCGCCGTGGTTGCCACGCTTCTTTGCCAGGTTATCGGGCGTCGAGCAGCAAGCACAGCGGTCGGCTGGCCAGGCGTTCAGATGGCCAGCGCATGGTGACCGTCGAACGGGCGGTAGCGAACACGGTTTTCCTGCGGGTTGGGCTTGAGGAAGTCCATCAGGGCCAGGCGGGTGTCGCGGCAGGCTGCCTTGTGTTCCATGTCAAGGAAGTGCCCGGTGCTCTGGATGGTGGCAAACTCGGTCCGCGCCACGTGCTGGGCGAAATGCCGTGCCTCGTGGGCAGTGGTGTATTCGTCCCATTCACCGTTCATGAACAGCACCGGCACGTTGATCTTCGCCGCGGCGTGCAAGGCGTTGCCCAGGTCGTGTTGCAGTACTTCGCTGATGTGGAAATGCATCTGCGCGTACTCATGGTCGTCCAGGCTGCTGACGTGCCGGTAGTTGAAGCGCTTGAACAACGACGGCAGGTGCTTGCCGATGGTGTCGTTGACCAGGTGCCCGACCTTGTGGCGGTCGCAACGGCCCAGGTAATGGACGCCGCGTTCCAGGTAGTCGCGCATCGAGGCATTGAGCACCGGGGAGAACGAGCTGATCACGGCCTTCTCGATGCGCTTTGGCTGGTGGGCCAAGGCCAGCAGCGCGCAGGCGCCGCCCCAGGAGAAGGACATCACGTGTTCAGCGTTGAAGTGGTCGATCAGCTCCACCAGGATCTGGCCTTCCTCTTCCTTTGTCAGTGCACGGTGGTGCACGTTGTGGGGCTTGGATTTACCGGCGTAGGGCTGGTCGTACAGCACTACGTTGAACTGAGGATGCAGATTGCGCACTGTCTGGGCAAATGACGCGGTAGTGGCCAGTGACCCATTGACCAAGATGATGGTCTTTTCAGCGGCATCCGCGCGATAGAACTCCGTGTAAACCCGATACTGACCCTGTATATCCAGCACAGCGATTTCTGGCCTCATGTCGTAAGACTCCTGGCAAAAGAAACGGGTACTCGCGCAAGCGACTCTGCACGCAAGACTCTGCACGCAATTTGTGACAGGTAGGCAATTGCCTGGGAATTTTTTGCCCATGTCGATCCGTACAATCTGGTCGACGGGTATTGTTATAAGCGGGCGATCTGCCAGTTCGCGGCCCGATGGAAGCGGCCGGTTGCCAGCAAAAAGGTTTCTTAGAATATGGTGGTGACTGCCGAGTCACATGTGGACCGACGATTGGATTCAAGCAGGCCGATGACGTCTGCGCAAGTACCGTTGGCACAATGTCAGTGAGGTTTCTGCCCGGCGGTAAGACGCCTAGATTTGCTGAATCTCTTCAGCGCGCAGCGCCCGGTACTGGCCCGGCGACAGCTCTGGATCAAGGGTTAGCGGACCCATTTGCTCACGATGTAGCCGTAACACCTTGTTTTGAAAGTGACCGAACATTCGCTTCACCTGGTGGTACCGTCCCTCGACGATGGTCAGGCGGGCACTGCGCGGCCCCAACAGCTCCAATTTGGCCGGCTGGGTGGTCAGGTCTTCGAAGGCAAAATAAATTCCGCGGGCGAAGGTCTCGATGTACTGCGCGTCGATGAGTTGCTCGGTTTCAACGTAGTACACCTTGCCCAGTTTCGTCTGCGGCTGGGTCAGGCGGCGGGACCACTGGCCGTCGTTGGTGATCAGCATCAGCCCCGAGGTGTTGTAGTCGAGGCGGCCGGCCAGGTGCAGGTCGTGCTTGTCCGGCTCATGCAGCAGGTCGAGCACCGTGGGGTGCTGCGGGTCGACCGTGGCGCTGACGCAGCCCATGGGCTTGTGCAGCATGAAGTAACGCGCCGGGCGCCCGGCTTGCAGCACCTGGTCGTCGAGCGTCACCTGGCTGAACTCGCGCACCTCATGATGCGGGTCGCCCGTGGCCACGCCATCGACGCGCACGCGCCGTTCCACCAGCAGCAGGCGTACCTGCTTGCGGTTGAGCTGCGGCAGGTTGCTCAGGAAGCGGTCGAGGCGCATGCAGGCCCTTGGGGCGGCAGTTGGTCAAGCACCTGGGCGCAACGCGGGCACAGGCAGGCCTTGTCGCGCAATGCCGCGGGCAGGGCGGCGAGTACGCTGGGGTCGATGCTTACGCCGTAGCACCAGCAGGGCTGGGTGGCGGTGCGCGGGTCGGCCAGGCTGCAGGCGTTGGGGGCGCCACAGGCCGGGCACAGGCTGACATCATTCATGACAGGATTGGGGCAACTCGCTGCGCACGCAATTGCGTCCGCTCTGTTTGGCGCGATAGAGCGCATGGTCGGCGCGGTTGAGCAGGGTGTGCAGGGTGTCGTCCAGCTGCAGCCCGGTCACGCCGACGCTGGTGGTGATTTTCAGCGATTTGTCGCCATAGGGGAAGGCGTATTCCTCGGTGTGCCGACGAATCTTCTCGGCGATCTGCAGGGCATCGGCGCCCGGGGTGGCGCGCAGCAGCACGATGAACTCCTCGCCGCCCCAGCGGCAGAGGATGTCGGAATGGCGCAGGCTGGCGCGCAGCACCTGGGCGAAGCCCTTGAGCACCTCGTCGCCGGCCAGGTGGCCGTGGCTGTCGTTGAGTTGCTTGAAGTGGTCCAGGTCCAGCAGCAGCGCCGCCAGTGGCTGGGTGTCGCGCATGGCCTCGCTGATGGCCTGGGTGGCCAGCAGGTCGAAGCCGCGGCGGTTGGGCAGGCCGGTCAGGGTGTCGCAGGTGGCCAGCAGCTCCAGGCGCTGCTGGTAACGGCCGATCACGCGCTTGAGCAGGGCCAGCACCAGGGCGGTCACCAGCAGGCAGATCATCAGATTCAGGTACAGCGACTGGCGGATGTCGCCCAGGGCGTTGTCCTCGCGCTTGTCGACGAACAGGTACCAGTCCAGCTCGGGAATGAAGCGCACGTTGAGGAAATGCCGGGCGCCGTCGGCCAGGTATTCGTGGTTGCCGCTGCTGGGCAGGGGCATCTGCGCCAGCAGCTGCTCCAGCCCTGGCACGGCGCCCAGGGCCTGGCCGCTGCGGGCGCCCTGGGGGCCGCCGTGGGTGCCGGTGAGCACCACCTGGCCCTGGCGGTCGACGAAGTACACACGGCGCTGGTAGCGCTGCTCGTAATCCTCGATCAGCTTGACCACGGCGTTCACCTGCAGGCCCACGCCGGCCGCCCCGATGAAGCGGTCCTGGTAGTCGAACACCTTGTAGTTGATGAAGATGGTCAGCGCGTCGTGGTTGGCCATGTCGACGTCGACGTTGATCTCGTAGGGCGTGGCCATGTCGCGCACGCGGAAGTACCAGGCGTCGCGGGGCTCATGGGGCTGCACCTTCTTCAGCACGCCCTTGGCCTGGTAGTAGGTGAGGCTGGCGTTGGATACGAAGAAGGCGGTGTAGGCGCCGTAGTGCGTCATCACCTCCTGCAGGTAGCGGGTCATCTGCTGCGGGTCGCGCTCGCCGGCCAGGACCCAGTCGCGCATGAAGGTGTCGCGCGACATCATCGAGGAGATCAGCACCGGGCGCACCAGGTCTTTCTGGATTTCCGAGTACACCGTGTCGCTGGTCAGGGGCAGCTCGGTGTTGACGATGTTGTCGCGGATCGAGCTGCGCGAGGCGTAGTAACTCAACAGCGAGGTCAGCACGAAGCCGCTGGCAAGCAGCACCACCAGGGTCAGGATCAACGAGCGCTGGGACAGCGAGGCAAGGCGGGGCGGCATAGCAAATCCATTGGCTGTAGACCGGTGCGGCATTCTAGGGGAAAGCGAGGCCGTGCGGGAAATGCTGGCCTAAAGTACGAGACGGCAATTGGGAGTGTTTCGATGTTGTAGCAAATTATTTCCGTGATGGCACTGAGTCGGGTTTCGCCTGTCTTAATCTATGCCGATCGCTATATTTTGCTCGGCGCCGACCAGCGTCGCTGGTTCGAGCTGTCCAGCGGTCCGGGAGGCCGCCATGAAAACGAGACTTCTGCTGCTAGTGTTGCTGGGTCTGTTGACCACTGCTTGTGCACCTTACGAGGGGCCAGCCTATTACCGCACCGACGTGTATGCCGGTGGTGCCTATCCCTACGGCTACTATCCCTACGGGTCGACGTACTACAACTCCGGTTACTACGTGCGTTCGCCGCGTTATTACGCGCCGCCGCCTCATTACTACCGCCCAGGGCCCGGCCCTGGCTGGGGTGGGCCGGGCTGGAACGGCCACCGGCCGCCCCCTGGCCCACCACCAGGCCGCGGCCCTGGCCGGGGCAACTGGCAAGGGCATGGTGACCATGGCAACCACGGCGGGTTTGGTGGGCCTGGGCGGCGCTAATGGCGCACTGGAAGGGCGCGAAACACTGTAGCCGCTGCCGCCAGGCTGCGCTGGCCCATACAACCGCTGGAGATCTTCAGCGGCCCTGATGGCCAGCGCAGCCTACGGCAGCGGCTACGGTGTGGTGTAGCTGCCGCTGAAGTTCAGTAATCAGACAAATCTGCCAGCGGATGCCGGCCTTCCCACGCCTTGCTGAAATGCGCGTCCACCACCGCTTGCGGGATGCTGGTGACGTCGGGCCAGTGCCAACGCGGCTTCTGGTCCTTGTCGATCAGCCGCGCACGCACGCCTTCGCTGAACTCGGGGTGGCGGCAGCAGTTCAGGCTCAGGGTGTACTCCATCTGGAACACCTGGGCCAGGGACAGGTAGCGCGCCCGCTGGATCTGCTCCCACACCAGGTGTGCGGTCAACGGGCAGCCTTCTTCAAGGGTGTGCGCAGCCTTCGCCAGCAGCACGTCGTCGCTGTGGCGCTGGTGCACCAGCGCGCGCCAGGCGCCGGCCACGTCGCTTGTGTCCAGCAGGCTGTCGATGCGCGTGCGCCGCGGCAGCCACTGGGCTTCGGGCAACTCGCCCAGCGCTTCCTGCTGCAGCGCCTTGAGCAGGCTGTTGAGCTGCACGGCGGTCTGTTCCTGCCAGTTGAGCTGCAACAGCCCCTCGATCAGAGCGGGTTGCTGGTCGTCGCGCAGGAAGCGGTCGGCCAAATCCAGGTCGAGGGCGTCGCGGCCGTTGATGTGCGAGCCGGTCAGGCCCAGGAACAGCCCCAGCTTGCCGGGCAGCCGTGACAGGAACCAGCTGGCGCCCACGTCCGGGTACAGGCCGATGCTGATTTCCGGCATGGCCAGGCGGCTGCTGGGGGTGACGATGCGGATATTGGCGCCCTGCAGCAGGCCCAGGCCACCGCCCAGCACGTAGCCATGGCCCCAGCAGATCAGCGGCTTGGGGAAGGTGTGCAGGCGGTAGTCCAGACGGTATTCGCCGGCGAAGAAGTGCGCAGCCAGCGGCGGCACCTCGCCGGGGTGGGCGCGGCACGCCTGCACCAGGCTGCGCACGTCGCCGCCGGCGCAGAAGGCCTTGGCACCGTTGCCGCGCAGCAGCACGCAGACAATCTGATCGTCCTTTTCCCAGCGTTCCAGCTGGTCGTTGAGGGCCTCGACCATGGGCAGCGACAACGCGTTGAGGGATTTTTCGGCGTCCAGGGTGGCCACGCCAAGGCGCGCGCCGTCGACGCCGACAAGCTCTTCGAATTGCAGATTCATCCTGACCTCTTGAGTGACGCGAATGGGGCAGTGTCCAATTCAGCAGTATGGCCCGCCGTCGGCACGGCGTCAGTCTCCGGTTACATTGATTGACAATCAGGGGCGGCTTTCCTAGTGTCCGCCCCATTGTTTGCCAGGCTATGCCCATGACCACCGACGACCGCATCAAACTCGAACCCAGCTGGAAACACGCCCTGCGTGACGAATTCGACCAGCCGTACATGAACCAGCTGCGTGAGTTCCTGCGCCAGGAACACGCCGCCGGCAAGGAAATCTACCCACCCGGCCCGCTGATCTTCAACGCGCTGAACCTGACGCCGCTGCCGCAGGTGAAGGTGGTCATCCTCGGCCAGGACCCGTACCACGGCCCGGGCCAGGCCCACGGCCTGTGCTTCTCGGTGCAGCCGGGCATTGCCACGCCGCCGTCGCTGGTGAACATATACAAGGAATTGAAGCGCGACCTGAACATCGACATCGCGCCCCATGGCTGCCTGCAGCACTGGGCCGAGCAGGGCGTGCTGCTGCTCAACACCACCATGACCGTGGAGCGCGCCAACGCCGCGTCCCATGCGAAGAAGGGCTGGGAGTCGTTCACCGACCGCATTATCCAGACCGTCAGCGACCAGCAGTCGAGCGTGGTGTTCCTGCTGTGGGGCGCCCATGCCCAGAGCAAGCAGAAGCTGATCGACAGCAGCAAGCACCTGGTGCTGACCTCGGTGCACCCCTCGCCGCTGTCGGCCTACCGCGGCTTTATCGGCAATGGGCATTTCAGCCGCACCAACAAGTTCCTGCAGCAGAGCGGCCTGGCGCCGATCGACTGGCAGTTGCCGCCCGTGTGATGCCATCGCGGCCAAGGCCGGCTCCTACCACGGACAGTGTAGGAGCCGGCCTTGGCCGCGATGCGGGCAACGCGGTCTAGGCAACAGCCGACACCGCGCGCTTGCGCCAACGGCGCAGCAACGGCAACAGCAGCATCAGCGCCGTCAGCACCCACACCCCCGCCGTGATCGGGCTGGACCACAGGATATTCAGCGCCCCGTCCGAGATCGACAACGCGCGCCGCAGGTTCTGCTCCATCAGCCCGCCCAGGATGAACCCCAGCAGCACCGGCGACAGCGGGAAGTCCAGCTTGCGCAGGATGTAGCCGAAGATACCGATGCCCACCATCAGGAACAGGTCGAAGGTGGTGGCATGCACCGCGTACACGCCGATGCCGGTGATGATCGCGATGACCGGCACCAGCGCCCAGTTGGGCACCGAGAGGATGCGCGTGAAAATTCGGATCATCGGGATGTTGAGGATCACCAGCATGATGTTGGCGATGAACAGCGAGGCAATCAGGCCCCAGACGATGTCCGGCTGCTGCTGGAACAGCAGCGGCCCGGGGGTGATGTTGTACAGCGACAGGGCGCCGATCATCACCGCCGTGGTGCCCGAGCCGGGCACGCCCAGGGTCAGCATCGGCACCAGGGCGCCACAGGCCGAGGCGCCGATGGCGGTTTCCGGCGCCGCCAGGCCGCGCTTGTCGCCCTGGCCGAAGGTGCCGCTGGCGCCGGCCATGCGCTTCTCGGTCATGTAGGCCACGGCGCTGGCCAGGGTGGCACCGGCACCGGGCAGCACGCCCATCACGAAGCCCAGCAGGCCGCAGCGGATGTTCACCACGAACACCGAGGCCGCTTCCTTGACGTTGAACATCATGCGCCCGGTGGCCTTCACGGCTTCCTGGCCGCGGTGGGTCTTCTCCAGCAACAGCAGAATCTCGCTGACCGAGAACAGCCCCAGCACCAGCACCACGAACTGGATGCCGTCGGCCAGGTGCACGTTGTCGCCGGTGAAACGGTACACGCCGCTGTTGGCGTCGATGCCCACGCAGGCCAGGAACAGGCCGATCAGCGCGGCAATGAAGGTCTTCAACGGCCGGTCGCCGGCCATGCCGCCCAGGCAGACGATGGCGAACACCATCAGCACGAAGTATTCGGCGGGCCCGAAGGCAATGGCCCATTGCGCCAGCAGCGGCGCGAACAGCACCATGCCGCAGGTGGCGATGAACGCGCCGATGAACGAACTCCAGGCCGACAGCGACAGCGCCACCCCGGCCAGGCCCTGGCGGGCCATGGGGTAGCCGTCGAGGGTGGTCATCACCGTCGAGGCTTCGCCGGGGATATTGAGCAGGATCGAGCTGATGCGCCCGCCATATTCGCAACCCAGGTACACCGCTGCCAGCAGGATCAGCGCCGACTCGGGTGGCAAGCCCAGGGCGAAGGCAATCGGGATCAGCAGCGCCACGCCGTTGATCGGCCCCAGGCCCGGCAGCAGGCCGACCACGGTGCCGATCAGCGTGCCGCACAGGGCAGTGACCAGGTTGTAGGGGCTCAGGGCCACGCCGAAGCCCTGGCCCAGGTAGCTGAAGGTATCCATGTCAGTTCTCCAGTACGTCGAGCAGGCCCAGGGGCAGGGGGACGTCCATGGCCTTGTCGAACAGCAGGTACAGGGCCACGCTCATCAGGCTCACCACCACAGCGCTGGGCAGCCAGCGGCCGCCGTACAGGCGGGCCATGGGGATACCGGTCAGCACGCTGGCAAGAATGAACCCCAAGGGTTCGAAGGTGCCGGCGAACACCAGCAACAGCACCACGCAGGCGCCGATCTTGCCCAGGGTGGCGCGGTCCAGTGGCGGTGCCTCGTCGCTGTGGATGATGGCGCTGGGGCGCACGGCCATGTACAGCAGGCCTGCGGCCATCAGGCCCAGCATCAGCAGTGGGTAGGCGCGCGGGCCCACGGGTTCGTAGGAAAAAGCGGCCTGGTAGGGCCAGGCCATCACCGCCAGCGCGGCGCAGGCCAGCAGCAGGGCAATGGCAAACAGTCGTTGCAGGGCCATGGTCGAAACTCCTTGGCGAGAGGGGGCTGCCTCGGGACGAGGCAGGCCGCAGGTCACTGCACCAGGCCGAATTCCTGGGCCAGGGCCTTGTACTCGGTTACCTGTTTCTTCACGTAACCGTCCAGCTCGGCGCCGGTCATGGCGAAGGGGAACAGCGCGCGCTGGGTGCGCAACGTGGCGAAGTCGTCGGACGCCAGCATCTGGTCGAACGCTGTTTTCCACCAGTCGTATTCGGCATCGCTGACCTTTGGCCCCAGGTAGAAGCCGCGCACCACCGGCCAGACGATGTCGTAGCCCTGCTCGCGGGCGGTGGGGATGTCTTTCATGCCCGGCTCGTCGATGCGCTTGTCGGCAAACACCGCCAGCATGCGCATGTCGCCGCTCTGGATGTGCGGCATGGAGTCGGAAATGTCCGTACTGCCCACCTGAATGTGCCCGCCCAGCAACGCGGTGGCGATTTCACCGCCGCCTTCCAGGGCCACGTAGCGCAGCTGGCGCGGGTTGATGCCGGCGGCCTTGGCAATCAGCGCAGTCTGCATCCAGTCCTGGCTGCCGACCGTGCCGCTGGCACCGATCACTACCTTGCCGGGCTCTTTTTTCAGCGCCTGCACCAGGTCGTCGAGGTTCTTGTAGGGCGAATCGCTCTTCACCGCGATGGCGCCGTAGCTGGTGCCCACCGCCGCCAGCCAGCGCACTGCGTGTTCGTCAAAACGACCGAACTTGCCCTGGGCCAGGTTCAGCAGCGAACCGCTGGACCAGGCCACCAGCGAGCCGCCATCGGCCGGGCGCTGGGCGACCACGGCGTTATAGGCCACGGCGCCCACGCCGCCAGGCATGTAGGTGACGCGCATGGGTTTGGTGAGGATTTTCTCGTTGACCAGGGCGCTTTGCACCAGCTTGCAGGTCAGGTCGAAACCGCCGCCGGGGGAGGCCGGGGCAATGCATTCGGGGCGCTTGGGTTCGGCGGCGAACGCCGTGTTGGCCAGCAACAGGCAGCTGGCCGCCAAGGCCAGCTGGCGCAGGGTAGGGCTCATGTGATGTCTCCAGTTCTTGTTCTTGTTATGGCGAAAACGCATCGTGGCGTCTTGCGCGGCAGGCCCATGGCGGACCCGTCGTGGCTCGATCCTAGGGGCTCAACCTTTCGCCAACCTTTCAGCCGAAAATTGCCCTTCGCAGCCCTTCACAGCCGTGGATCGGGGCGTACACTGCCGCGTCGATACCTACAACAAGAGATACCTGACCATGCGCGTCCTACTTGCCGAAGACCACTTGCCGCTGGCTGAAAGCGTGGCCCAGGCGCTCAAGCATACCGGCCTGACGGTGGATGTGCTGCACGACGGCGTGGCCGCCGACCTGGCGCTGGGCAGCGAGGAGTACGCCCTGGCCGTGCTCGACGTCGGCCTGCCGCGCATGGACGGTTTCGAGGTGCTGGCGCGCCTGCGCGGGCGTGGCAAGCACCTGCCGGTGCTGATGCTGACCGCGCGCAGCGACGTCAAGGACCGCGTCCACGGCCTCAACCTGGGCGCCGACGACTACCTGGCCAAGCCCTTTGAGCTCAGCGAGCTGGAGGCGCGGGTCAAGGCGCTGTTGCGCCGCAGCGTGCTGGGTGGCGAGCGCCAGCAGCGCTGCGGCGCGCTGGTGTACGACCTGGAGACCCGGCGCTTCACCCTCGGCGATGAGTTGCTGACCCTGACCTCTCGCGAGCAGGCCGTGCTCGAAGCCCTGATCGCCCGGCCGGGGCGGGTGATGAGCAAGGAACAGTTGGCGGCCCAGGTGTTCGGCCTGGACGAGGAGGCCAGCGCCGACGCCATCGAGATCTACGTGCACCGCCTGCGCAAGAAACTCGATGGCCAGGCCGTGGCCATCGTCACCTTCCGCGGCCTGGGCTACCTGCTCGAAGGTCGCGATGCGTAAGCTCGACAGCCTGCGCGGGCGCCTGCTGTGGAACCTGGCGTTGCTGCTGGTGGTGCTGATGCTCGCCAGCGGCCTGAGCGCCTACTGGAACGGCCGCGAGGCCGCCGACACCGCCTACGACCGCACCCTGCTGGCGTCGGCGCGGACCATCGCTGCCGGGCTGTCCCAGCGCGACGGCAGCCTGAGCGCCGACGTGCCCTACGTGGCGCTGGACACCTTCGCCTACGACAGCGCCGGGCGCATCTACTACCAGGTCAACGACATTCACCAGCAGCTGATCTCTGGCTACGAAAACCTGCCGGCACCGCCGCCGGGCACGCCGCGCACCGACGACTACCCGGCGCTGGCGCGTTTCTACAACGGCCGCTACCTGGGCCAGGACGTGCGCGTGGTCAGCCTGCTCAAGGCGGTCAGCGAGCCGGAAATGAACGGTATGGCCGAGATTCGCGTGGCCGAGACCGAGGAGGCGCGCATCCGCATGGCCCGCGGGCTGATGGCCGACACGCTGCTGCGCCTGGGCATGCTGGGGCTGGGCGCGCTGATGCTGGTGTGGTACGCGGTCAGCGCCGCGCTACGCCCGCTGGAACGCTTGCGCGCCGAGGTTGAAGCACGCCAGCCTGATGACCTGCGGCCGTTGCCGGTGGTCAGCGTGCAGCGCGAACTGGTGCCGCTGGTGGCCTCGCTCAACCACTTCACCGAACGCCTGCGCGGGCAGTTCGAGCGCCAGGCGCAGTTTATCGCCGACGCCGCCCACGAGCTGCGCACGCCGCTGGCAGCGCTGAAGGCGCGCATTGCCCTGGGCCAGCGGGCCGAGCAGGGCGAGGTGTGGCGCCAGACCCTGGACGCCGCCGGCCAGGACGCCGACCGCCTGACCCACCTGGCCAACCAGCTGCTGTCCATGGCGCGGGTGGAGAACGGTGCCCGCGCCATCGCCGAGGGCGGCGCCCAGCGCTTGGACCTGAGCCAAGTGGCCCGCGAACTGGGCATGGCCATGGCGCCCCTGGCCCATGCCCGTGGCGTGGCCCTGGCGCTGGAGGCCGAGCAGCCGGTGTGGCTGCGCGGCGAGCCGACGCTGCTCAACGAGCTGCTCAGCAACCTGCTGGATAATGCCCTGGCGCACACGCCGGTGGGCGGCAACGTGATCTTGCGGGTCAGCGCCCCGGCCGTGCTGGAAGTCGAAGACGACGGGCCGGGTATTCCCGAGGGCGAGCGGGGCAAGGTGTTCGAGCGTTTCTACCGGCGCAGCGCCAAGGGCTCGGGGTTGGGCCTGGCGATCGTCGGCGAGATCTGCAAGGCCCACCGGGCGCAGATCAGCCTGCACGATGGCGCGCAGACCGGCTTGAAGGTGCGGGTGAGTTTTGTCGCCGATTAGCGGAACATCGCCATCGCTGCGTCCAGCTCGAGCCTGTCCAGCGGCACTTCGTCGCCCACGCCCAGGTGCTGGTAGGCCGCCAGGTCAGGCAGGCGATGGACGTCATGCTGGCGCAGCAGCCGGGCGATCTGGATCAGCCCCGTGTAGTCCAGCTGAACGCTGGGGCGGTTGAGGTCGAGGTATTCGCCCGGCACCTGCACCAGCGCCTGGGAAAATTCCCACTCGGCGAGGATCTTGCTGCCCAGCACCGGCTGGATGCGCTCTATGACGTGGTTCAGGCACACCGGGTCGGCCAGCAGCTCATTGTGTTCTTCGGCGTAGGTGAGAATCGGCAGCACGCCGATCTGGTGCACCAGCCCGGCCAGCGCCGCCTGGTCCGGCTTGAGCCGGGTGTAGCGGCGGCACAGCTCGTAGCTGATGCCGGCCACTTCCAGGCTGGCCTTCCACACCTCATGCAGCTTGGCCTGCACCACGGGTGCGCGGGCGTTGAAGATCTGCTCGATCACCAGGCCAATGGCCAGGTTGCTGCTGTAGTTGATGCCCAGGCGGTTGATGGCGCCGGTCAGGTCGGTGACTTCCTGGGTGGCGCGCAGCATCGGGCTGTTGACCACCTTGATCAGCCGCGCCGCCAACGCCGGGTCGCGACCGATGACCTTGCCCAGGGCAGGAATGCTGATATCGACGTCCTCGGCGGCCTCGCGAATCTGCAAGGCCACTTCGGGCAGGGTCGGCAGCACCAGGTCATCGTTGGCGATGGCCGTCAGCAAATGCTCTTGGACTGTCTCGGCCAGCTCGCTCATGGGGACTTCCTGGACGCGGTCGCGGGGGCGGGGCAATGTAGCCTAGCGTTGGATCTCGCGGTCGCGATCCAGTTCATAGGGCAGGTCCAGCAGGCTCAGGCGCGGGCCTTCCGGGCTGCCCAGGTGCAGGTTGCCGTCTTCCACGGCGTCGGCCTGCAGCACGGCCAGCAGCTCCACGCCTTGCTCGGCAGCGGCCGCCAGGGCCACTTCGCCCACGGCGCTGGCGTGGTTGGGCGAGAACAATGCGGTGCCTGGCGCCGGCGGCTGGCCGTCAGCCAGCGACAGGCGGTACAGGCGGCGCTTGAGCTTGCCCAGGTACTGCATGCGCGCCACGATTTCCTGGCCGGTGTAGCAGCCTTTCTTGAAGCTGACGCCACCCACGGCCTGCAGGTTGAGCATCTGCGGAATGAACGTCTCGCGGGTTTCCGGCATCACCTGGGCGATACCGGCGCGCACCTGGCCCAGCAGCCAGGCGTCCAGCTCGCCCTGGGGCAGGTGCTGCGCAAGCTGCTGGCGCACGGCCTCGGCCTGCTCGGCTGGCACCCACAGCTCGGCACGCTGGGGCGACACGCGCACGGCGATCAACGCTTCGTTGCGGGTGGCGACGTTGCTCTCTTCGCCCAGTTCCAGGCCCAGGGCCGCCAGCGCCGGCTGGCCGTCGACCAGGCCGAAGCGCACCCAGGCGTCACTTTCGTCGGTGAGCTTGGACTTGGAGAACACCGCGTACTTCTTCAGGTCCGCCAGTTGCGGCTCCACCAGCTCGCGGGCCATGGCCAGCAGCACGCCATCGCCTTGCAGCAGGATGCGGAAGCTGGACTGCATGCGGCCCTTCTGGGTACAACGCGCGCCCAGGCTGGCGTACTGCTCGGTGAGGTAGTTGATGTTGCAGGTCAATTGACCCTGCAGGAACTTGCCGGCATCGGAGCCGCGTACGGCGAGGACGCCTTCGTGGGACAGCGCGCAGAAAAAAGCAGAATTGGCCATGGGGCATCGCAAGGGCTAAAAGACTGGGCTCCATCATAGAGCGCTGCCGGGAAAATAGGTAGGTGACTATGGTTGAACAGCGTGTTGGTGCCGGACGCCGCCTGCGGCAGCTGCTACGGGTTGGAGGTGTGCCGCAGGCCGGCGCCGAACCGGATCGGTGGCACCCCGCACACCTGTAGCAGCGGCCGCAGGCCGCGTCCCGCGCACCCCACACATATATAGACATGCGTCCAAGTGCCGCGCGGCGCAGGTCGCTGTATACTGCGCGCCTATTTGAGGAGCGCTCCATGGTCGAAGATATTGAACTCAACCGGCTCTACTGGCATAGCCGCCGCGGCATGCTGGAGCTTGACGTGTTGCTGGTGCCTTTCGTCAAGGAGGTGTACCCCAGCCTCAATGACGTGGACCGCGAATGCTACCGCCGCCTGCTGGAATGCGAAGACCAGGACATGTTCGGCTGGTTCATGGAACGCACCGAATCCGAGGACCCGGAGCTGCAGCGCATGGTTCGCATGATCCTGGACCGTGTCCAGCCCAAGTAAGCTGTTTCATTGCCGCTGGCACGCCTCGCGGCGATTGCTGGCGGCCTACCTGGCGGCACTGGGGCTGGCACTGTTCAGCCTGGTGCTGCTCGATGCGCCGTTCGCCTGGCGCGGCCTGGGCATGTTGATATGCCTGGCCCACGCCGCCTGGCACCTGCCCCGCAGCCTTCTGCTCAGCCACCCCCACGCCTGGCGCGCCCTGCGCCGTGATGCCGGCGGCTGGGCGCTGTGGAACCGTGGCCAGGGCTGGCAGGCGGTGCAACTGCTGCCCGACAGCATGGCGTTGCCGGGCCTGGTGCTGCTGCGCTTCCGCCTGCCGGGGCAGTGGTGGCCGCGCAGCCTGTGCCTGCCCGCCGACACCCTGGGCACCGACGAGCATCGGCGCCTGCGGGTGCGGCTCAAGTTCAGTCGTCGAAGGTGGGCGGCACCAGGATAGTGTCCAGCGCCTCGGGCAGCATCTCCGGGTAATCCAGCGTGTAGTGCAGCCCGCGGCTTTCCTTGCGCTGCATGGCCGAGCGGATCATCAACTCGGCCACCTGGGCCAGGTTGCGCAGCTCGATCAGGTCGCGGCTGACTTTATAGTTGCTGTAGAACTCGTCGATTTCGTCCAGCAGCAACCGCACCCGGTGCTCGGCACGTTGCAGGCGCTTGGTGGTGCGCACGATGCCCACGTAGTCCCACATGAAGCGCCGCAGCTCGTCCCAGTTGTGGGCGATGAT
Source organism: Pseudomonas imperatae (assembly GCF_057128625.1). Lineage (NCBI taxonomy): Bacteria > Pseudomonadati > Pseudomonadota > Gammaproteobacteria > Pseudomonadales > Pseudomonadaceae > Pseudomonas > Pseudomonas imperatae. The sequence continues at coordinate 523,798 of NZ_JBSKHP010000001.1, forward strand.
CACGTCTTCGTCCGAATCGGTCACCTGGCTGGCGTCCCACTGCGGCAGGCGCTCGGGCAGCGCTGTATGCGGCAGTTGCTCGACGATGTGCGCGGCGGCGGAGCGGCCGTACACGAAGCATTCGAGCAGCGAGTTGCTGGCCATGCGGTTGGCGCCGTGCAGGCCGGTGAAGGTGGTTTCGCCGATGGCGTACAGGCCGGGCACGTCGGTGCAGCCGTGCTGGTCGATCATCACGCCGCCGCAGGTGTAGTGCGCGGCCGGCACCACCGGAATGGGCTGGCGGGTGATGTCGATGCCGAAGGCCAGGCAACGCTCGTACACAGTGGGGAAGTGGCTGGTGACGAACTCGGCCGGCTTGTGGCTGATGTCGAGGAACACGCAGTCCACGCCCAGGCGCTTCATTTCATGGTCGATGGCGCGGGCGACGATGTCCCGTGGCGCCAGCTCGGCGCGCGGGTCGAAGCGTGGCATGAAGCGTTCGCCGTTGGGCAGTTTCAGCACCGCGCCTTCGCCGCGCAGGGCCTCGGTCACCAGGAAGCTCTTGGCCTGGGGGTGGTACAGGCAGGTGGGGTGGAACTGGTTGAATTCCAGGTTGGCCACCCGGCAGCCGGCGCGCCAGGCCATGGCAATGCCGTCGCCGCAGGCGCCGTCGGGGTTGCTGGTATAGAGGTAGACCTTGGCCGCGCCGCCGGTGGCGAGGATGGTGAAGCGCGCGCCGAAGGTGTCGACCTCGCCGGTGTTGCGGTCCAGCACGTAGGCGCCCAGGCAGCGGTCGCCGGCCAGGCCCAGGCGCCGCTCGGTGATCAGGTCGACCGCCACGCGCTGTTCCAGCAGCTCGATGTTGGGCCGCAGGCGGGCCTGGGCCAGCAACGTCCGGAAGATCGCCGCGCCGGTGGCGTCGGCAGCGTGGATGATGCGCCGGTGGCTGTGGCCGCCCTCGCGGGTCAAGTGGAACTCGAAGCTGTTCTCGTCGTGGGCCGGGTCGTCGTCACGGGTGAACGGCACGCCCTGGTCGATCAGCCACTGGATGGCCTCGCGGCTGTGCTCCACGGTGAAGCGCACCGCGTCTTCATGGCACAGGCCGCCGCCGGCGTTGAGGGTGTCCTCGACGTGGGACTGCACGGTGTCGGTGTCGTCGAGCACCGCGGCCACGCCGCCCTGGGCCCAGAAGGTGGAGCCGTTGGACAGGTCGCCCTTGCTCAGTACCGCAATGCGCAAATGCCCGGGCAGGGTCAGGGCCAGGCTAAGCCCGGCGGCACCGCTGCCAATCACTAGAACGTCGTGTTGATACTGCTGGCTCATGTCTTTATTCCGCGGGGGCGACTATTGTTTTCGGCGCAGTCTCCTCCAAGCGGCCCTGCGCGCGCAATCCTCACTTCGTAGCGGTTGGTACAGGACGCCGCCTTTGGCAGCTGCTACTGGCGCATGAGCATCGCGGATCGGTCATGGGCTACTAGTATATAGAGGGGGGTATCGGCACAATAGCCAAGCCTTCATGGCGTTGTGGAACTATACCGTTGGTCGGGCTATCTGATACACGAACCGACGGATGGGGCGCTTGCGCCTGATCGACCGTGCTTGAGCCTTGTTTCATGGCTGAAACACCGGCGGTCAACGCACAATCGCGCAATGTCCGCGGGCGATCCCTGCAAATACCGGGAACTTTATTCAACACCCCGGTATCCATAGACGGTCGCCCATGAGAAGGAAAACGGCGTCGGCTTTATGTGGGGCTGAAGTCGCTGGCCACTGCAAGCGGATTCGACGACAAGATTATTGACGCAGCCGGCCATGACCGCGCTGCGGTTTTCGTGCAGGTCAAATCATGGCGTGCAGGAAACTTGCTTGGAGGGGAGAACTTTTGCGAAAAGCCCGAGTCTATGATTGCAAGCCTGAACGATGGCTTAAGCAATGCTCCTCCCGGCTCAACGAGGAGTGTTCATGCTAACCCAGGAAGAGGATCAGCAACTGGTCGAGCGTGTTCAACGCGGCGACCGGCGAGCTTTCGATCTGTTGGTGCTGAAATACCAGCACAAGATTCTCGGGTTGATCGTGCGATTCGTGCACGACACCCATGAAGCCCAGGACGTGGCGCAAGAGGCCTTTATCAAGGCGTATCGGGCGCTTGGCAATTTCCGCGGTGACAGTGCCTTTTATACATGGCTGTACCGCATCGCCATCAACACGGCGAAAAACTACCTGGTGTCCCGCGGTCGTCGGCCGCCAGATAGCGATGTAAGTTCCGAGGATGCCGAGTTCTACGACGGCGATCATGGCCTCAAGGATCTGGAGTCTCCGGAGCGCTCCCTGTTACGAGATGAGATCGAGGGCACCGTCCACCGGACCATCCAGCAACTGCCAGAAGATTTGCGTACGGCGTTAACTTTACGTGAATTCGACGGTCTGAGTTACGAGGACATTGCCAGCGTCATGCAATGCCCGGTGGGTACCGTGCGATCTCGGATTTTCCGCGCTCGGGAGGCCATAGATAAAGCCCTGCAGCCTTTGTTGCAGGAAACCTGAGACAGCGGCGACAGCCAAGAGAGGAACCGCCATGAGTCGTGAAGCTTTGCAGGAATCGCTGTCCGCGGTGATGGATAACGAAGCGGACGAACTGGAACTGCGCAGGGTCATCAACGCCCTGGAAGATCCAGAAACACGTGCAACCTGGAATCGCTACCAGATTGCCCGTGCGGTAATGCACAAGGACTTGCTCGACCCACGCCTGGACCTGGCCACCGCCGTATCGGCAGCCATTGCCGAGGAAATCGCACCGGTCAAGGCCACTCGTGGTCCATGGCGCAGCCTGGGCCGCCTGGCCGTGGCAGCCTCGGTCACCGTGGCGGTGTTGGCAGGCGTGCGCCTGTACAACCAGGACGAAATCGCCGGCAACCAGCTGGCCCAGCAGCAACCGGCTACCCAGCAGGCACCTTCCGTGCCGCAGGTGCAGGGCCCGGCCGTGCTGGCAGGCTACACTGAGAGCAACGACCAGAGCACTGGCCCCATGGCCAACGGTGTTCTGCAAGGTCAGGCTGGCATGCATGACCAGCGCTTGCCAGGCTACCTGCGCCAACACGCCCAGGAAGCTGCGTTGAAAGGGACCGAAAGCGCGTTGCCATACGCACGTGCCGCGAGCCTTGAAAACCGCTAAGGAGGACCATGCGCGCCATACCGCTACTACCGCTATTGCTCGGTTCCTGTCTGAGCGTCCCGGCCTTCGCGGCCAGCGACGCTTCGCAGTGGCTTAACCGCCTGGCCCAGGCCGAGCAGCAGCAGAGCTTCCAGGGTACCTTCGTCTACGAACGCAACGGCAGTTTCACCACCCACGACATCTGGCATCGCGCCCAGAACGGCAAGGTCAGCGAGCGGCTGTTGCAGCTCGATGGCTCGGCCCAGGAAGTCGTGCGCGTGGATGGCCGTACCCAGTGCGTGAGTGGCGCCCTGGTTCCCGGTGTGAGCGAGACGCCTGATTCCTCTGGCCGCGTGCTCGACCCCCTCAAGCTGATGTCCTGGTACGACCTTGCTGTCGCGGGGCAATCACGCGTGGCCGGGCGCGATGCCACCATCGTTACGCTGACCCCCAAGGATCAGCACCGCTACGGTTTCGAATTGCACCTGGACAGCAAGACTGGCCTGCCGCTCAAGTCGTTGTTGCTCGACGACAAGGGGCGCCTGCTGGAACGCTTCCAGTTCACCCGCCTGGACACCGACGTGCCCACGGATGCGGAGCTGGCTGCCAGCGACAACTGCAAGCCCCTGGGGCCGGCCGTTGTCGCCCAGGCCTCGGCGCCCGCCGCCGGCCATTGGCGTTCGGACTGGCTGCCGCCGGGCTTCGAGCTGGCCGGCAGTTCCTCGCGCAAGGACCCCGACACCAAGACCACCGTCAGCAGCCTGATGTATGACGATGGCCTGGCGCGCTTCTCGGTGTTCCTCGAGCCGCTCAATGGCAGCGTCGGGGCTGACACCCGCACGCAGCTGGGGCCGACCTCGGCCGTGTCGCGGCGCCTCACCACCCCCAACGGGGAAGTGATGGTCACCGTGGTGGGTGAGATTCCCATCGGCACCGCCGAGCGCATCGCCTTGTCGATGCGTGCCCAAGACGCCCAGGCGAAGAATTGAGGCGCCTGTGCTGAGCAGGAGTGGGCGTGCAGGGAGCACGTCGCATGGCGCTTCACGGCATCCGTTACAAAGGATGACGAAATGAAACTTCTGTCAGTCAGGTTGCAAAACCCCCTGATTTTTTCTATAGGTCAGACCCTCAAGGGTCTGGCCTTGTCTGCTGTTTCAGGATCGCCACTGCCGACACCCCCGGACCCGGACATTGCCTTGCGGCAGTGCCCGGGTTTTGTGCGTCTGGCGAACCCACTTGCTAAACCTAGCTCGTTAAATACGGGAGCCGTATGTCGATACTACGCTTGAAGCATTACCTGACCGTGTGCGCCGCCGTGCTGATGCTCGGCCAGGTCGTTACCGCCCAGGCCGAGGCGCTGCCTGACTTCACCAACCTGGTGGAGCAGGCCTCGCCCGCGGTAGTCAACATCAGTACCACCCAGAAGCTGCCCGACCGCAGCGCCGGTGCCGGCGACATGCCGGACCTGGACGACCTGCCCCCGGCCTTCCGCGACTTCTTCCGCAACATGCCGCGCTCGCCGCGCAGCCCCAAGGGCGGTGATCGCCAGCGTGAGGCCCAGTCCCTGGGCTCGGGCTTCATCATCTCGCCCGACGGCTACGTGCTGACCAACAACCACGTGATCGCCGACGCCGACGAAATCATCGTGCGCCTGTCCGACCGCAGCGAACTGAAAGCCAAGCTGGTGGGCACCGACCCGCGGACCGACGTGGCCCTGCTGAAAATCGACGGCAAGAACCTGCCTACGGTCAAACTGGGTGATTCCGACAAGCTGAAGGTCGGTGAGTGGGTGCTGGCCATCGGCTCGCCGTTCGGCTTCGATCACTCGGTCACCAAGGGCATCGTCAGCGCCAAGGGCCGTACCCTGCCCAACGACGCCTACGTGCCGTTCATCCAGACCGACGTGGCCATCAACCCGGGCAACTCCGGCGGCCCGCTGTTCAACATGAACGGCGAGGTGGTGGGCATCAACTCGCAGATATTCACCCGCTCCGGTGGCTTCATGGGCCTGTCGTTCGCTATCCCGATTGACGTGGCCATGGACGTCTCCAACCAGCTGAAGAAAGACGGCAAGGTCAGCCGCGGCTGGCTGGGCGTGGTCATCCAGGAAGTGAACAAGGACCTGGCTGAATCCTTCGGCCTGGACAAGCCGGCCGGCGCCCTGGTGGCGCAGATGGTCGAGGACGGCCCGGCGGCCAAGTCCGGCCTGCAGGTGGGTGATGTGATCCTGAGCATGAACGGCCAGCCGATCGTCATGTCGGCAGACCTGCCGCACCTGGTGGGCGGCCTCAAGGCCGGCGCCAAGGCCAGCCTGGAAGTGGTGCGCGAGGGCAAGCGCAAGACCATCGACGTGACCGTCGGTGCCATGCCGGCCAATGACGACGACATCCTCGCCGGTGGCGCCGCCAAGTCCCAGGCCGAGAGCAACAGCAACCGCCTGGGCGTCTCGGTGGCCGACCTGACCGCCGATCAGAAAAAGTCCCTGGACCTGCAAAGCGGCGTGGTCATCAAGGACGTGCAGGATGGCCCAGCGGCGCTGATCGGCCTGCAGCCGGGTGACGTCATCACCCACCTGAACAACCAGGCCATCGGTTCGGCGAAGGAGTTCACCGACATCGCCAAAGGCCTGCCGAAGAACCGCTCGGTGTCCATGCGCGTGCTGCGCCAGGGCCGCGCAAGCTTCATCACCTTCAAGCTGAGCGAGTGATAAGCTGGCGTTGAAACAGGGGAGGGCGGCCGGTGGGCCGCCCTTTTTTGTGAGCGGATGTCGATGGGGGTGGGCTTCCCCAGGATGTTCATGATCAACCGTCTCCCACATCGCCCCGTAATTCAGGTACAATTCCCGGCTATTTTTCGTTGGGCGTCCGGCCCGCAGCCTTTTTGAGTGTTGATCCGTGAGTGATTTGAGTCATATCCGCAATTTCTCCATCATCGCCCACATTGACCATGGCAAGTCGACGCTGGCCGATCGGTTCATCCAGATGTGCGGCGGCCTGGCCGATCGCGAGATGGAAGCTCAGGTGCTGGACTCCATGGACCTGGAGCGTGAGCGTGGCATCACCATCAAGGCCCACAGCGTCACGCTGCATTACAAGGCGCAGGACGGCAAGACCTACCAGCTGAACTTCATCGACACCCCCGGCCACGTCGACTTCACCTATGAAGTCAGCCGTTCGCTGGCCGCCTGCGAGGGCGCGCTGCTGGTAGTCGATGCCGGTCAAGGCGTGGAGGCCCAGTCGGTCGCCAACTGCTACACCGCCATCGAGCAGGGCCTGGAAGTCATGCCCGTGCTGAACAAGATGGACCTGCCCCAGGCCGACCCCGATCGCGTCAAGGACGAGATCGAGAAGGTCATCGGCATCGACGCCACCGACGCCGTGGCCTGCAGCGCCAAGAGCGGCATGGGCGTGATCGACGTGCTCGAGCGCCTGGTCCAGGACATTCCGGCCCCTACCGGCAACATCGAAGATCCGCTGCAAGCGTTGATCATCGACTCCTGGTTCGACAACTACCTGGGCGTCGTCTCCCTGGTACGCGTGCGCCACGGCCGCGTGAAGAAGGGCGACAAGATCCTGGTCAAGTCCACCGGCAAGGTGCACCTGGTCGACAGCGTGGGCGTGTTCACCCCCAAGCACACCGCCACCGCCGACCTGAAAGCGGGCGAAGTGGGCTTCATCATCGCCAGCATCAAGGACATCCACGGCGCGCCGGTGGGTGACACCCTGACCCTGAGCAGCACCCCGGACGTGCCGGTGCTGCCTGGTTTCAAGCGCATCCAGCCACAGGTCTACGCCGGCCTGTTCCCGGTCAGCTCCGAAGACTTCGAAGACTTCCGCGACGCGCTGTCCAAGCTGACCCTCAACGACTCGTCGTTGCAGTACCTGCCGGAAAGCTCCGACGCCCTGGGCTTCGGTTTCCGCTGTGGCTTCCTGGGTATGCTGCACATGGAAATCATCCAGGAGCGCCTGGAGCGCGAGTACGACCTGGACCTGATCACCACCGCGCCAAGCGTAATCTTCGAAGTGGTGCTGAAGACCGGCGAGACCATCTACGTCGACAACCCGTCGAAGCTGCCTGACGTGTCCTCGGTGGAAGATTTCCGCGAGCCGATCGTGGCCGCCACTATCCTTGTGCCTCAAGAGCACCTGGGCAACGTCATTACCCTGTGCATCGAGAAGCGTGGCGTGCAGCGCGACATGCAGTTCCTCGGCAGCCAGGTGCAGGTGCGCTACGACCTGCCGATGAACGAGGTGGTGCTGGACTTCTTCGACCGCCTGAAATCCACCAGCCGCGGCTATGCTTCCCTGGACTACCATTTCGATCGCTACCAGTCGGCCAACCTGGTCAAGCTGGACGTGCTGATCAACGGTGACAAGGTTGACGCCCTGGCCCTGATCGTTCACCGCGACAACGCACACTACAAGGGCCGCGCGCTGACCGAGAAGATGAAAGAACTGATTCCTCGGCAGATGTTCGACGTTGCGATCCAGGCCGCCATCGGCGGGCAGATCGTGGCCCGGACCACTGTCAAGGCGCTCAGAAAGAACGTACTGGCCAAATGCTATGGCGGTGACGTCAGCCGTAAGCGCAAGCTTCTGGAGAAGCAGAAGGCCGGTAAGAAACGCATGAAACAGGTCGGTAACGTGGAAATTCCACAAGAAGCCTTCCTCGCCGTGCTCAGGTTGGATAGTTAGGTCCTATGTCTCTAAATTTCCCGCTGTTGTTGGTCATTGCTGTCGCCGTCTGCGGTTTGCTGGCCCTGTTCGATCTGGTCTTCCTGGCTTCGCGCCGCAAGACCGCGATCGCAACCTACCAGGGTAGTGTCAGCGAGCCGGACCCGGTGGTGCTCGAGCAGTTGAACAAGGAACCGGCGCTGGTCGAATACGGCAAGTCGTTCTTCCCGGTGCTGTTCATCGTGCTGGTGCTGCGCTCGTTCCTGGTCGAACCCTTCCAGATCCCGTCGGGTTCCATGAAGCCGACCCTGGAAGTGGGTGATTTCATCCTGGTCAACAAGTTCTCCTACGGCATCCGCCTGCCGGTGATCGACCAGAAGATCATCCAGATCGGTGACCCGCAGCGTGGCGATGTCATGGTGTTCCGCTACCCAAGCGACCCGAACGTCAACTACATCAAGCGCGTCATTGGCCTGCCGGGCGACAAGATCCGCTACACCAATGACAAGCGCCTGTACGTCAACGACCAACTGGTGGCCGAGCAACTGCTGGGCGAAGAGCCCAACAGCCTGGGCACCGCCGAGCTGTATCAGGAAAAACTCGGCGACGTCGAGCACCTGATCCGCAAGGAAATGGGCCGCTATCACATGCCGCCGGACAATCAATGGACCGTGCCTGCCGGGCACTACTTCATGATGGGCGACAACCGCGACAACTCCAACGACAGCCGTTACTGGGATGACCCGCGTATTCCCAAGGAACTGCTGGGCATGGTCCCGGACCGCAATATCGTCGGCAAGGCCTTCGCGGTCTGGATGAGCTGGCCGGAGCCGAAGATGAGCCACTTGCCGAACTTCTCGCGAGTCGGGCTGATCAAGTAACACCAGGCGGCGCTGTCCAGTGGACAGCGCCGAATGCTTTTCAGGCGGCAGCAGGGATGGAGAGCTTGAGCATGAACGCAGCCAGTTCGCAGAAAGGTATTTCGCTGCTGGGAGGGCTGGTACTGCTGGCCATACTGGGGTTTGTCGCCAGTACGGCCTTCAAGGTGCTGCCGCACTATTTCGACTACTGGACGATGAAGAAGATCATCGAATCGGCAGCGACCGACAAGGCGGAGAAAATCGACACGGTTGGTGATTTCTACAACCATGTGGACAAGGGCATGAGTGTCAATAACATCCGTGACCTGCAAGCCCGCAACATCATGAAAGTGACACTGGACGACGACGTGTTCGCCGCCCATTTGCAATACGAACAGCGTGAGCCACTGATCGGCAACGTCGATCTGGTGGTGAAATTTGACCACGAATTCAGCGTGCGTAAACCGTGAGTGTTTCCTTGAGCCGTCTCGAGCGTCAGCTCGGCTATACCTTTAAAGACCAGGACCTGATGGTGCTGGCCTTGACTCACCGCAGCTTCGCCGGGCGCAACAATGAGCGCCTGGAGTTCCTCGGTGATGCCATCCTCAACTTCGTGGCCGGTGAATCGTTGTTCGAACGCTTCCCGCAGGCCCGCGAAGGCCAGCTGTCGCGCCTGCGCGCCCGGCTGGTGAAAGGCGAGACCCTGGCCGTACTGGCCCGTGGTTTCGACCTGGGCGAATACCTGCGCCTGGGCAGCGGTGAATTGAAGAGCGGCGGTTTCCGTCGCGAATCGATCCTGGCCGATGCCCTGGAAGCGCTGATTGGTGCCATCTACCTGGATTCGGGCATGGAAGTGGCCCGCGAGCGTGTGCTGTCCTGGCTGACCAGCGAGTTCGACAGCCTGACGCTGGTGGACACCAACAAGGACCCCAAAACCCGCCTGCAGGAATACCTGCAGTCGCGTGGTTGCGAACTGCCGCGTTACGAAGTGGTGGATATCCAGGGCGAACCGCATTGCCGGACGTTTTTCGTCGAATGTGAAGTGACCCTTTTGAACGAAAAAAGCCGAGGTCAGGGTGTGAGCCGTCGTATTGCCGAACAGGTAGCGGCCGCTTCAGCCCTGATTGCCCTGGGCGTGGAGAATGGCAATGACTGATACAACCCCAACCCGCTGTGGCTATGTCGCAATCGTCGGCCGCCCGAACGTGGGCAAGTCCACGCTGCTCAACCACATCCTGGGCCAGAAGCTGGCGATCACCTCGCGCAAGCCGCAGACCACCCGCCACAACATGCTGGGCATCAAGACCGAAGGCGAGATCCAGGCCATCTACGTCGACACCCCCGGCATGCACAAGAGCAACGAAAAGGCGCTCAACCGCTACATGAACAAGACTGCCTCGGCGGCCTTGAAAGACGTGGACGTGGTGATCTTCGTGGTGGACCGCACCAAGTGGACCGACGAAGACCAACTGGTGCTGGAGCGCGTGCAGTACGTGCAGGGCCCGGTGATCCTGGCCATCAACAAGACCGACCGCATCGAGGACAAGGCCGAGCTGATGCCACACCTGGCCTGGTTGCAGGAGCAGCTGCCCAACGCCGAGATCGTCCCGGTGTCGGCCCAGCAGGGTCACAACCTCGACGCCCTGGAAGGCCTGATCGCCAAGCACCTGCCGGAAAATGACCACTTCTTCCCTGAAGACCAGATCACCGACCGCAGCAGCCGCTTCCTGGCCGCCGAACTGGTACGCGAGAAAATCATGCGCCAGCTGGGCGCCGAGCTGCCGTACCAGATCACCGTCGAGATCGAAGAGTTCAAGCAGCAGGGCAAGACCCTGCACATCCATGCCCTGATCCTGGTGGAGCGTGATGGTCAGAAGAAGATCATCATTGGCGACAAGGGCGAGCGCATCAAGCGCATCGGCATGGAAGCGCGCAAGGACATGGAGCTGCTGTTCGACTCCAAGGTCATGCTCAACCTGTGGGTGAAAGTGAAGGGCGGCTGGTCCGACGACGAACGCGCCCTGCGCTCGCTGGGTTACGGCGACCTCTGATCTGCGCCACATTCCCCCTTGGGGGAATGGTTTTTTGTGGGAGCTGGCTTGCCAGCGAGCTTTTGAGGCCCGAAAGCTCGCTGGCAAGCCAGCTCCCACAATTGTTTGGAACGCCTGAAACCGAGTGCCGACCCATGTCCACCCTCGTCCTTTACCCCGCCTACGTCCTGCACTCGCGCCCCTACCGCGAGAACAGCGCCCTGGTCGACTTCCTTACCCCGGGCGGCCGCCTGCGCGCCGTGCTGCGCAGCGCCCGTGGCAAGGCCGGCAGCCTGGCGCGGCCGTTCGTGCCGCTGGAAGTGGAGTTCCGTGGCAAGGGTGAGCTGAAGAACGTCGGGCGCATGGAAGCGGTGGGCGTGGCCTCCTGGATGGTCGGCGACGCGCTGTTCAGCGGCCTGTACCTGAACGAACTGCTGACCCGCCTGCTGCCGGCCGAAGACCCCAACCAGGTTATCTACGACAGCTACGCCGCCACTTTGCAGGCGCTGGCCGCCGGCCTGCCCCTGGAGCCGCTGCTGCGCGCGTTCGAATGGCGGCTGCTGGATGAACTGGGCTACGGCTTCGCCATGGACAGCGACGTCAACGGCGACCCGGTGGAGGCCGACGGCCTGTACCGCCTGCAGGTGGACGCCGGCCTTGAACGCGTGTGGCTGATCCAGCCAGGCCTGTTCAAGGGCAGCGAGCTGCTGGCCATGGCCGAAGCCGACTGGACTGCCCCCGGCGCATTGAGCGCTGCCAAGCGCCTGATGCGCCAGGCGCTGGCCGTGCACCTGGGCGGTCGTCCGTTGGTCAGTCGGGAACTGTTTCGCAAGCCGTGAGCACCACGTATCCTTGGGGTCTCAATTCCAAGGAGCGCTCCCGTGACCACCAGCAATCGCATTCTTCTCGGCGTCAACATCGACCACGTGGCAACCCTGCGTCAGGCCCGCGGCACCCGCTACCCTGATCCGGTCAAGGCTGCGCTGGACGCCGAAGAGGCGGGCGCCGACGGCATCACCGTGCACCTGCGCGAAGACCGCCGGCACATCCAGGAACGCGACGTGCTGCTGCTCAAGGACGTGCTGCAGACGCGCATGAACTTCGAAATGGGCGTTACCGAAGAGATGTTGGCGTTCGCCGAACGCATCCGTCCGGCCCACGTGTGCCTGGTGCCGGAAACCCGCCAGGAGCTGACCACCGAAGGCGGCCTCGACGTGGCCGGCCAGGAAGCGCGTATCCAGGCGGCGGTAGAGCGCCTGAGCAAGATCGGCTGTGAAGTGTCGCTGTTCATCGACGCCGACGAGCGCCAGATCGCCGCCTCCAAGCGCGTTGGCGCGCCGGCCATCGAGCTGCACACGGGCCGTTACGCCGATGCCGAAACCCCGGCGCAGGTAGCTGAGGAGCTTAAGCGCATCGCCGATGGCGTGGCGTTTGGCGTGGCCCAGGGGTTGATCGTCAATGCCGGCCATGGCCTGCACTACCACAACGTGGAAGCGGTGGCGGCCATCAAGGGCATCAACGAATTGAACATCGGCCATGCGCTGGTGGCCCATGCGTTGTTCGTGGGCTTCAAGGCGGCGGTGAGCGAGATGAAGCAGCTGATCGTGGCTGCTGCTCGCTGATCGCGTAGGCTTCGGACGCGGCCTGCGGCCGCTGCTACGGGAGGGGGATGGCACAATCCTCCGTAGCAGCGGCCGAAGGCCGCGTCCGCGATCTCAACCTTTCAAATAACCTTCCACCAACCCCACCCAGCACGCCGCGCCCAGCGGGATCACCGCGTCGTCGAAGTCGTAGTGGTCGTTGTGCACCGAGCACCCGGTGAACTCGCCGGTGCCGTTGCCCAGGATAAAGTAGCAGCCCGGCTTCTCGTGCAGCATCCAGGCGAAGTCCTCGCTGCCCATGATGCGCACCGGCATTTTCTCCAGCACGTTCTGCGCGCCCAGCACCTCACGGGCCACACCCAGCATGCGCTCGGTCTCGGCCTTGCTGTTGACCAGCACCGGGGCCAGCAGGCAGTAGTCGATCTCGGCCCTCACGCCGAAGCTGGCGGCTTGCCCCTCGACAATCTCGCGAATGCGCTTCTCCACCCGCTCACGCACGGCCGGGTCGGCGGTGCGCACGCTGAGCATCACCTTGGCCGTCTCGGGAATGATGTTGTACGCGGTGCCGGCCTGCACCATGCCCACGCTGAGCACGGCGGCGTCATCGGTGGACAGGTTGCGCGAGATCACCGTCTGCAGCGCGGTGATGATGCTGGCCAGCGCCGGCACCGGGTCGATGGCCCGTTCGGGCATGGCGCCATGGCCGCCACGGCCGGTCAGGGTGATGGTCACGCGCTCGGACGAGGCCATGAAACCGCCGGCCTGCACCACGGCCTGGCCGACGGGCAGGCCGGGCATGTTGTGGTAGGCGTACACCGCGTCGCAGGGGAAGCGGGTGAACAGGCCGTCGTCGATCATCTGCTTGGCGCCGCACAGGCCTTCTTCGTCCGGCTGAAAAATCAGGTTCAGGGTGCCGTCGAACTTGGCGTGCAGGGCCAGCTGCTCGGCCGCGGCCAGCAGCGTGGCGGTGTGGCCGTCGTGGCCGCAGGCGTGCATGCGCCCCTGGTACTGGCTGGCCCAGGGCAGGCCGTTCTTTTCCAGGATCGGCAGGGCGTCCATGTCGGCACGGATGCCCAGGGTGCGCGCGCCGTTGCCGCGCTTGAGCACGCCCACCACGCCGCAGCCGCCCACCCCGGTATGCACCTCGTAGCCCCAGGCACCGAGCATCTCCGCCACCAGGCCGGCGGTGCGTGGCACCTCGCCGCCCAGTTCGGGGAAGCTGTGGATGTCGCGGCGGATGGTGGCGAAATGTTCAGCGCTGGCTTGCAGTTTCTGGTTGATGATCAGGTTGCTCACGGTTGCTTCCTTTTTCTGGCAGTAAAGGGGGGAGTCAGTCGCGGCCCGGATGTTCCGGGAACAGGCGCAGGGCGATCAGGCTCATGATCAGGGTGGCGATCAGGTACAGGGCCGGGGTCAGCGGGTTGCCCGTCAGGCCGATCAGCCAGGTCACCAGCAACGGTGAGAAGCCGCCGAACAGGGTCACGCCGAAGCTGTAGATAACCGACAGCCCGGTGACGCGCTGCTCGCGGGGGAAGGCCTCCATCAGCATGGCGAAGCTGGCACCCACGCCCACGGCCATGGGCATGATCAGCAGGGTGATGGCCAGCATGCACAGCCAGGTGCTTTGCAGGCCCAGCAGCAGGAACGCGGGGTAGGCGAACACCAGTGCCAGGCCGGCGATCCAGTACAGCAATGGCTTGCGCCGGGGCAGGCGGTCGGCGTAGCGCGAGGCAATGGGCGGAATCACCGCCAGCAGGGCGCTGGCCAGGCCCACCAGGGCGAAGGCAAAGCTGCTGGGGTAATGCAGGGTGCGCACCAGGTAGGTGGGCATGTAGAACACCACCATGTACATGCTCACGGTGGAGGCGGCCATCCACATGATGCCCAGCAGCAGCGTGCCCTTGTGTTCGCGCAGCAGTTGCATCAGCGAAGGCGTGTTGGTGGTTTCAGTATGGGTTTCCTCCAGGTGCTGGCGAATGAACCAGCCCACCGGACCAATCAGCAGGCCGATCACGAACGGCACGCGCCAGCCCCAGCTTTCGAGCGATTCGGGGCTCAGGTTGCTGCTCAACAGCAGGCCGGTGAGGGCACCCAGCAGCGCCGCAGCGCCTTGGCTGGCGCCTTGCCAGCTGACCATGAAGCAGCGGTTGTCGGTGTGCCCCGATTCCATCAGGAACGCCGAGGCGCTGCCCACTTCGCCGCCGGCCGACAGCCCTTGCAGCAGGCGGCCGAACACCAGCAGCAGGGTGGCGGCGATGCCGATGCTCGAATAGGTGGGGGTGAAGGCGATGATGCCGGTGCCCAGGGTCATCAGCGCGATGGTCAGCGACAGCGCCGCCTTGCGGCCCTTGCGGTCAGCCACGCGGCCGATCAGCACCGCGCCCAGCGGGCGCATCAGGAAGCCCACGGCGAAGGTCGCCAGGGACATCAGCAGCGAGGCCAGCGCCGACTCGCCGGGGAAGAACAGCTTGCCGATGATCACCGCGAAGAAGCTGTACACGGTGAAATCGTAGATCTCCAGGCCGTTGCCCAGGGACGAGGCAATCACCACGCGGCGCATCTTGCGCGCTTGCAGCGAGGCCTGGGCCGGGCTGGGTTGGAGGGGCAAATCACTGGCGGGGGTGCTCTTCATGGCGATGTTCCTGTACCCGGGATCGTGGTGGTCCGCAGTGTTGAACAGCGCCGGTGAAAGTGCACATCGCTTTTATGCAAGCCCCCAACCGTTGGTGCGGGTCAGGGGCGGTGTATGAAATGGCGGGAGCGCCGGGTGGGCATTTTCGACTCGCGGTGCGCGAATGTGGTGCCCTTGAGGTGGGCAGAAGGGTAACGCGAGACGCTCTCCAGATAGGGCGCCGGCATTTGCGTATCAGAACAAACCCCGTGGCAGAGCCCCCACCCGCCTCATCCAGCGCGCCGTGCAACCCCTTGCGCAATGCTCCATTGGGATGCCGGATCGTTTTTGTGGGAGCTGGCTTGCCAGCGAGCTGTTCAAGTGCCAAAAGCTCGCTGGCAAGCCAGCTCCCACCCGATATCGTTGTTACGGATTAGACGATGGCGGGTTTGTTGGCCAGTTGTTCCTGCAACTGGGCAAACAGCTGCCCTGCGGTCTTGGTCAGGTAGCTGCGGTTCACGCACACCAGGTTCACCGAATATTCGGGCACCGGTTCCTGGATGTCGACCTTCAGCAGGTGCTTGGACATGTCGCTCAGGCCCACCAAGTCATGCCCCAGTGCCGGCTGGCTCATGATCATCACCGCGTCGCTGTCGATCAGCATCTTGATCGCCAGGTTCATGGCCGTGCACTCGAACACCTTGCGCGGGCGGCCCAGGGCACTGCCTTCGAACAGCTGGTTGAACTGCGACTGGCTGTCGGTGAGCGGGTCGACGCTGATCCAGTGCGCCTGCTGCAACAACCGCAGCGAGCGCACCATGCGCAGCGGGTGGTCCTTGCGCACCACCACCACGCCGGGAATGCGGCACAGCGGCTGCCAGTCCAGGCCCACGGCGTTGGCCGGCACCTGGGAGGTCAGGGCAAAGTCCAGCAGGCCGTCGCGCAGGTGCTGCAGCAGCTGGGTGGGGCGCATTTCCAGCACCTTCAGCGTGGCGTTGGGGTAGCTGTGCTGGAAGTCCACCAGGCTCTGCTTGAGCGGCTGCAGCAAAGCGGTGACGGGCGTCACGCCGATGGTGATCTCGCTCACCACCAGGCCCTTCATGTCTTCGATTTCCTGGCGCGCGCGGCGCACGCTTTCCAGTGCCTGGCGGGCGTGGCCGAGCATGCGCTGGCCGTATTCGGTGAGGGTCATGCCCTTGTTGGAGCGCACCAGCAAGGTAATGCCCAGCTCGTTTTCGAGCTCCTTGATGGCGCGGCTCAGGGCCGACTGGGTCAGGTGCAGCACTTGCGAGGCGTCTTGCAGGCTACCGGTTTCGTGGATGGAGACTAAAGCGCGAAGTTGATGCAGTTTCATTGTTATTCCCGACATGGGCCCGCAGGCCTGCTAGGTTGCCCTACTTGGCAGTTCTTCCGGGCGAAGTGTGCCAGAGGGCAACCCGGCCCGACTAGCGGCCGTATACCGGGAAGTCGCGGCTTAGTGCCGCAACCTGGGCGGCTACCTCGGCTTCCACGTCGGCATCGCCCAAATGATCCAGCACGTCGCAGATCCAGCCGGCCAGGCGCGTGCACTCGGCGGTACCGAAGCCGCGGGTGGTGACCGCCGGGGTGCCGATGCGCAGGCCCGAGGTCACGAACGGCGACTGCGGGTCGTTGGGCACGGCGTTCTTGTTGACGGTGATGTGCACGCGGCCCAGGGCGGCGTCGGCGTCCTTGCCGGTGAGGCCGTGGCGGATCAGGCTGACCAGGAACAGGTGGTTGTCGGTGCCGCCGGACACCACATCGTAGCCACGGTCAACGAACACCGCGGCCATGGCTTGGGCGTTGTCGATGACCTGCTGTTGATACGCCTTGAATCCGGGCGCCAGCGCCTCCTTGAAGCACACCGCCTTGCCGGCGATGACGTGCATCAGCGGGCCGCCCTGGCCGCCGGGGAACACCGCCGAGTCGAGCTTCTTCTCCAGCGCCGGGTTGCTGCGCGCCAGGATCAGGCCGCCGCGCGGGCCGCGCAGGGTCTTGTGCGTGGTGGTGGTGACCACGTCGGCGTAAGGCAGCGGGTTGGGGTACAGGCCGGCGGCCACCAGCCCGGCGACGTGGGCCATGTCGACGAACAGGTAGGCGCCGACCTTGTCGGCGATGGCGCGGAAGCGGGCGAAGTCCAGGGTGCGCGAATAGGCCGAGAAACCGGCAATCAGCATCTTTGGCTGGTGCTCCACGGCCAGGCGTTCCATCTCGTCGTAGTCGATCAGGCCCTGGTCGTCGATGCCGTACTGCACGGCGTTGTACAGCTTGCCGCTGAAGCTCACCTTGGCGCCGTGGGTCAGGTGCCCGCCGTGGGCCAGGCTCATGCCCAGCACCGTGTCGCCCGGTTGCAGCAGGGCCAGGAACACCGCGGCGTTGGCCTGGCTGCCCGAGTGCGGCTGCACGTTGGCGTAATCGGCGCCGAACAACTGCCTGGCGCGGTCGATGGCCAGTTGCTCGACCACGTCGACGAACTCACAGCCGCCGTAGTAGCGCTTGCCCGGGTAGCCTTCGGCGTATTTGTTGGTCAACACCGAGCCCTGGGCCTCGATGACCTGCGGGCTGGTGTAGTTCTCGGAAGCGATCAGCTCGATGTGCTGCTCCTGGCGGCGCGCCTCCAGGGCGATGGCGTCGTGCAGGGCGGGGTCGAAATCGGCGAGGGTGAGGCTTTTGGAGAACATGGCGCGGTCCTTGTGTTCTGTTTGGAATGAGGTTGAACAGAGCAAGGGCAGTGCCAGAAATTAAATCGTTATAAATCAATTATTTACGGTTTTACGTCTTTAAGAGTGCAATGAAATCATTACGGCTCCAAAGCCACCGAGGTCCGGTATCGCTCGATAAGCCGGACGCTCGGTTCATTTCGTATTGATTTCATTCCTTTGGAGTGAAATCAATACGGCCTAGCGCTCCGACAACCGAATCACCCACCGCGCCAGCCACGCGCCGGTCACGATCACCCCGAACAACCGCAGCGTTTGCATCGCCAGCACCAGCCCTACGTCCGAATGGGTGTCCACCGCGATGATTGCCATGGAGTCCAGGCCGCCCGGGCTGGTGGCCAGGTACACCGAAAGGAAGTCCTTGCCCAGCAGGTCTGCCACCAGCCACGCCGACAGTGCGCACAGCACGATCAGCAGCAGCGAGCCGCTGATCATCGCCGGCAGGCGCTTGAACACGTAGCGGATGGTGGTGCGGTCGAAACGCAGGCCCACGTAGCAGCCTACCGTGGCATAGGCCAGGCTCAGCACCGGCGCTGGCAGCACGATGTGGATCAGCCCGCACAGCTGCAGCACGCCGCCCAGCAGCAACGGCCCCAGCAGGGCGCCGGCCGGCAGGCGCGTGCCCAGCAGCACGCCGATGACGATCACCGCCAGGCTCAGCGCCAGGTCCAGTAGCGGCGCGCCCTGCAGGCTGACCACCGCGCCATGGGCCTGGGTGCCGCTGCCGTCGGCGCCCAGCAGGCGGCTGACCAGCGCGCCGATCATCACCACGCACACCACCCGCACGTACTGCATGGTGGCGACGATGCGGCCATCGGCGCCGTTGTCCTCGGCCATCGAGACCATGGCCGAGGCTGCCCCCGGCGAGGTGCCCCAGGCCGCGGTGCGGGCGCCGATGCCACCGTAGCGGGCCATCACCAGGCCCACTGCGGTGCTCAGCAGCACGGTGAGGGCGGTGGCGAACAGCATCACCGGCCAGGACTGCACCACGGCGGTCAGCACGGCCATGCTGATGGAGTGCGCCACCAGCAGGCCGATGGTGCCCTGGCACAGGCGGAACGCCTGGCGGTGGATGCGCAGGGTGGTGCCGCAGACGCCGAAGCCGATGGCCACCAGCATGGGGCCGACGAATTGCCCGGCGGGCAGTTGCAGGTGGTTGAGCAATTGGCCGGCGCTGCCGGCAAGGATGATCAGGGCGAACCACTGGGCCCAGGTGGGCCAGTAGCGTAGAGCGAGGGAAGGGGCACGCGACACGGTTTCAAGTCTCCAGGCGCCCTGGTCAAGGCAGGACGCGGAAGAATTATCGACCTGGCAACCGATCAAGTCTATTTTCTAATACTGATGAAACGATAACTGGCGGTTATGAATTATGGACCTGCGCGACCTCACCTACTTTGAAACCATCGCCGAGCTCGGCCACCTGGGCCGGGCCGCCGATAAGCTCAACCGGAGCCAGCCGGCGCTGACCAAGAGCATCCAGCGCCTGGAAGAATCCCTGGGCACCCAACTGTTCCGGCGCGAGGGCCGCGGCATCAAGCTCACCGACGTCGGCGAGCTGCTGCTGGCCCGTGGCCGCGAGCTGCGCCATAGCATCGCCGAGACCGAGCGCGAGGTGAAGGACTTCGCCAGCGGCACGGTGGGCACCATTCGCCTGGGCTGCGCCGCGTCCATGGCCGACCACCTGCTGCCGCAGCTGACCGCGGCACTCCTGGAACGGGCGCCGGACATCACCCTGAACCTGACCATCGGCCAGGACGACGTGCTGCGCGAATCGCTGGTGGCGGGGCGCCTGGACCTGATCATCAGTTCGTTCATCGCCAGCGAAGGGCCGCTGGCCAGCTACCCGCTGCTGCGCGACGAGGCGGTGGTGGTGGCCAGCGCCAGCCACCCGATCTTCGACGGCCCCTACACCCTGGCCGACCTCAACCGTTACCGCTGGGTGCTGCCTGGGCCCACGGTGTCGTCGCGGCGCTGGCTGGACAACCTGTTCAGCAGCCGCGAGCTGCCGCCGCCGGTGGTACAGGTGGAGAGCAACACGGTGTCGGTACTGCCGCGGCTGATCGCCCACACGCACCTGCTCAGTTTCTTCTCGCGTGAGTCGCTGGAGCATGGCATTGGCATGAACCTGCTGCGCGAGGTGGAGCTGGCGGAGACCACGGTGACGCGCACCATGGGGGTCACGGTGCGCATCGATGGCTACCTGTCGCCGGCGGCGCAGGTGCTGCTGGCCTTGCTCAAGGAGCGCGGCCAGCACGTGCTGGCGGGTTAAGGCGCGAACGGCAGCTCGCGCTTGTGCTGGCTGTTGTCGTAGGTGCGGACGATGATGGCGTAGGCCTCGTCGCTCACCTTCAGGCCGTGCAGGAAGGCGTCGATCTGCGCGTAGGTGACGCCGTGGGCCTCTTCGTCGGGCTTGCCTGGGCGCAGCTCCTCGAGGTCGGCGGTGGGCACTTTTTCCACCAGGTTTTCCGGCGCGCCCAGGTGCCGGGCAATGGCCCGTACCTGGTGCTTCACCAGGCCGCTGAGCGGGGCCAGGTCGCAGGCGCCGTCGCCGAATTTGGTGAAGAAGCCCATCACCGCCTCGGCGGCGTGGTCGGTGCCGATCACCAGGCCGTTGTTGGCGTTGGCGATGGTGTACTGGGCCACCATGCGGATGCGCGCCTTGGTGTTGCCGATGACGAAGTCACGGCGGGCGTCGGTGAGGCCGTGCAGGTGGGCGACCTGCTCGGACAGGCCCAGCACGGCGCCGGCGATGTTCACGGTGTCTTCCACGTCGGCGCGGATGAACTGCATCGAGGCGGCGGCGTCGTGCTCGTCGTGCTGGATGTTGTACGGCAGGCGCACGGCGATGAATTTATAGCCCTGGTCGCCGGTTTCGGCGCGCAGTTCTTCCACCGACAGCTGGGCCAGGCGGCCGGCGGTCAGCGAGTCGACGCCGCCGCTGATGCCCAGCACCAGCACCTTGACGTGGGCGTTGCGCAGGCATTGCTTGATGAAGGCCTTGCGACGGTCGATTTCCGCTTCCAGCGCGGCAGCGTCGGCGAAGGGCGGCACCACGTTGAGGGCCTGGGCGATTTCGATTTGACGGTTGCTCATGTCGAACTCCTGAGGGTGCGATTCAGACGCGAAATACATGTTTGAGGTAGGTGACGAAGTTCTCGTCCAGGCACTGGGTCTTGCCCGGCGTATCGGAAATCTTCGCCACCGGATGGCCGTTGCAGGCGGTCATCTTGATCACGATGTTCATGGGCTCGACCCCGGGTATGTCGCAGGTCAGGTTGGTGCCGATGCCGAAGCTTACATTGATCCGCCCGTGCAGCGCTCTATACAGTTCCAGCGCCTTGGGCAGGTTCAGGCCGTCGGAGAAGATCAGGGTTTTGCTCAGCGGGTCGATGCCCAGGCTTTCATAGTGTTGGATGGCCTTTTCCGCCCACTGCAGCGGGTCGCCGGAATCGTGGCGCAGGCCGTCGAAGAGCTTGGCGAAGTACAGGTCGAAGTCCTTGAGGAAGGCATTCATGGTGATGCAGTCGGTCAGGGCGATACCCAGCAGGCCACGGTATTCGCGCACCCAGCAGTCGAGGGCGGCGATCTGGCTGTCGATGAGGCGCGGGCCCAGTTGCTGGTGGGCCATGAACCACTCGTGGGCCATGGTGCCGATGGGCTTCACGTCCAGTTCGCGGGCCAGGTGCACGTTGCTGGTGCCGACGAAACGGCCGGGGAAGTCGCGCTTGAGGATGTGCACCACCTCTTCCTGCACCCGGTAGCTGAAGCGCCGGCGGGTGCCGAAGTCGGCCAGCTGGAAGCCGGCCAGTTCGCTGGCGCTGGCTTCGCCCTTGAGCCAGTCGAGCTTCTTGTACAGCTGCTCGCTGGCCTGCTCCATGACGATATTGCCGTAGCGCTGCCGGTTGCGCACCTCGCTGATGATCGCCAGCAGCGGGATCTCGTAGAGGATCACGTGCAGCCACGGCCCGCGCAGGCGAATGCACAGCTGGCCGGCCTCGACGCTGGTGTGCACGTAGCGCAGGTTGAAGCGGAACAGGCTGAGGAAGCGGATGAAGTCCGGCTTCATGAACGGAATGCGTTCGAGAAACGCCAGCTGGTCATGAGTGATGGAAATGTCGGCCAGGCGCTCTATCTGGTAGCGGATCTCGGCCAGGTACGGGGTCAGGTCCTCGGCGTTGCGGCAGCGGAACTCCCACTCCACCTCGGCGTTGGGGTAGTTGTGCAGCACCGCCTGCATCATCGTCAGTTTGTAGAAGTCGGTGTCCAGCAGGTTCTGCACGATACGGTCGGCAAATACGCTCTCGGCCATGCTCAGGCCTCCTTGTTCACGGCAGCGGCCAGTTCAGCGGCGCTGGCATAGAGTTCGATGCCCGCGGCCTGCATCTGCTGGCAGGCGGCGGTGGCAGTGGCTTCGGCGATGGCGCGGCAGGCGGGCAGGTACACGCCGACGCGGAAGCCGGCGTTGCGCAGCTGCAGGGCAGTGGTCTTCACGCAGTAGTCCAGCGCCAGGCCGCCTACCAGCACGAAGCCCACCGCCTGCTGGCGCAGGAACTCGATGGCGCCGGTGCTGCGGGTGTCGGCCAGGTCGTGGTAGCAGGCGCCGTAGGGGTGCAGGTCGGGCTCGATGCCTTTCCACACGAAGAAATCGTAGTCCAGCGGCTTGGGTAGCTCGTCCAGCAGCTCGAAGCCGGTGGTGCCGGGCACGCAGTGGCTGACCCAGGTGATGTCGGCGTTGGGCAGGGCCAGCGGCTGGAGCATTTTTTCCGGGCTGTCGACCACCCAGGCCGCTTGCGGCGAGTGGGCGTCCTTGCTGCCCAGGCGCAGGCTGGCGAAGCTGGCCAGGTGGTTGAGCGCCGCACCGATCAGATGGCCTTCGGGCACCGGCAGCTCGGCCGGGCAGAGGGGGGTGAAGCCTTTCTGGGCGTCGATGTCGAAACTGGCGATCTTCATGGGGCAACTCCTTGCTTCGCTGTGCGTGACTACATATTCCACCTGATGTAATATGTGGTCAAGCAGAAATTTGCATCGAAGCTGCGGGCCTCATCGCGAGCAAGCTCGGCTCCTACGGGACGGCGTGTACGCTGTAGGAGCCGAGCTTGCTCGCGATAGGGCCATCAGCCGCACCCCAACAGGACCTGCCACCCATGAACAACGCGCAGATACTGGCCAGCGTCGACATCGTCGCCCTGCGCCTCAACCCGCAGCAGCGCCTGGAGCTGCTGCTGATTCGCCGCGCCCGCGAGCCGTTCAAGGACCAGTGGGCGCTGCCCGGCGTGCTGGTGAACGGCCGCTGCGCCGATGCCAGCCTGGACGCCGCCGCCACCCGCGCCCTGGACGAGAAGGCGCGGGTAGTGCCACGCCACCTGGAGCAGGTGGCCACCGTGGGCAGCGCCAGCCGCGACCCGCGTGGCTGGTCCATGAGCACCATTTACCTGGCGCTGCTGTGCCCGACCACGGCGCTGGAAGGCGATGACCTGCGCTTCTTCGCCCTGGACGCCATCCCGGCGCTGCCCTTCGACCACGCCGAGCTGGTGGCCCAGGCCCACGCCCGCCTGTCGGCGAAGGCGGTGTACACGGCCTTGCCGCTGCACCTGCTGCAGCCGCGCTTCACCGTCACCGAGGCCCTGGCCGCGTTCGAGGCCAGCCTGGGCCAGGCGGTGCAGCACACCACCTTGCGCGGGCGCCTGGAACGCATGAAGGACAAGGGCTGGATCGTCGACACCGGGGAAAAGAACCGCCCGCCCATGGGCCGCCCGCAGACCCTGCTCGAGCACCGCCCGGAGCCGGGCAAGGTGTTCGTGTTCGACCGCAGCGTGCTGGTGTGAGCCACACCTGACACATGTTTCACGGAGTTAAGAATCATTGGCAGTTAAAATCGGCGGCGTTTTTCATCCGACCGAGGTGTCCCGATGCAACGCCGTGCAACCCGTTCCACCCGCGCCAAAGGCCTGCTGGCCGCCCTGGCCCTGAGCCTGTTCAGCCCGTTGCTGCTGGCGCAGACGGTCACCGACATCGCCGGGCGCACGGTGCAGGTGCCGGACAACCCCCAGCACGTGCTGCTGGGCGAGGGGCGGATGATCTACGCCATGGCGCTGCTGGAAGGCAAGCAGCCGTTCCAGCGCGTGGCCGGCTGGCAGGGTGAGCTGAGCTCGGTGGACAAGCCCGGCTACGACGCCTTCAAGGCCATTTACCCGGCCATCGCCAAGGTGCCGACCATCGGCACCACCTCCGAAGCCAGCGTCAGCGCCGAGAAGGTCCTGGCGCTGAACCCCGACGTGGCCATCTTCGGCATCGCCGGCCATGGCCCGAGCCTGGACAACCCCATCGTCAAGCAGCTGCAGGACGCCGGCGTGCCGGTGGTGTTCATCGACTTCCGCCAGCACCCGATGCAGAACACCGTGCCCAGCATGCGCCTGCTGGGCAAGGTGCTGCACCGCGAGCCACAGGCCCAGGCCTACATCGATTTCTACCAGCAGCACCTCAAGCGCGTGCAGGATGTGGTCAACGCCATTCCCCATGAACAACGCCCCACTGTGTTCCTCGAGATGCTCGCAGGGGTGGGCAAGGGTGGCGTTGCCTGCTGCCACACTGCCGGCAACGGCAACATGGGCGACTTCATCGAGGCGGCTGGCGGCAACAACATTGCTGTCGGGTTGCTGCCGGGGATCATTGGCGATATCAATCTGGAAAAACTCATCGCCACCGATCCACGCTTCTATCTGGTCGACGGCACCCGCGACAACACCGCCACCGACCCTGGCTACAAGGCCGGTATCGGCGTGAGCGTGGCCAATGCCCGCGCCAGCATGCAGCCGCTGGTGGCCCGCGAAGGCATCAACAGCCTGACGGCCGTGCGCGAAGGCCGGGTGCATGGCCTGTGGCACAACTTCTACAATTCGCCGCTGAACATCATGGCGGTGGAAGCCATGGCCAAGTGGTTCTACCCGCAACAGTTCAAGGACCTCGACCCGCTGAAGACCCAGGCGGAGCTGCAGAAAATGTTGCCTGAAGACATCAGCGGCGCCTTCTGGGCCGACCTGAAGGCTGCGCCATGAACATGGAGGTTGCAACGCAGCAGGCGATCACCGACGACTACCAGCGCGTGCTGCGCCGGCGCCTGGTGCTGCTGGGGCTGTTCGCGGTGGCCATCGTCGCCTCGCTGCTGCTGGACTTCACCCTCGGGCCATCGGGCCTGACCTTGCACGACCTGTGGCAGACCCTGGTGCACAAGGCCTCGGTGAACCCCGGCCAGCAGGTGATCGTCTGGAGCATTCGCCTGCCCCAGGCGCTGATGGCAGTGCTGGTGGGCGCCGCCCTGGGCCTGGCCGGCGCCGAGATGCAGACCATCCTCAACAACCCGTTGGCCAGCCCGTTCACCCTGGGCGTGTCCCATGCCGCGGCGTTTGGCGCAGCGTTGGCGATTGTGCTGAACCTGGGCATTCCCGGCGTGCCGGACGAGTGGCTGGTGGCGATCAATGCCTTCCTCTTCGCCTTGATCGCCACCCTGGCGCTGGACCTGCTGGCGCGCTGGCGCAAGGCCGACACCAGCGTGGTGGTGCTGTTCGGCATCGCCCTGGGCTTCACCTTCGGTGCGTTGGTGTCGCTGATTCAGTTCGTGGCCACCGAAGACTCGCTGCAGGCCCTGGTGTTCTGGACCTTGGGCAGCCTGGCCCGGGCCAGCTGGATGAAGGTCGGCCTGCTGGCGCTGGCCGTGGCGGTGGCCTTGCCCCTGGCCCTGCGCCGGGCCTGGCAGCTGACCGCGCTGCGCCTGGGTGAAGACCGCGCGGCCAGCTTCGGCATCGACGTCAAGCGCCTGCGCCTGGGGACCCTGCTGCGGGTCAGCGTACTGTCGGCGCTGGCGGTGGCCTTCGTCGGCACCATCGGCTTCATCGGCCTGGTGGGCCCGCACATCGCGCGGCTGCTGTTCGGCGAGGACCATCGCTTCTACCTGCCGGGCAGCGCCCTGGCCGGTGCGTTGATTCTGTCGCTGGCCTCGGTGGCGTCGAAGAACATCATCCCTGGGGTGTTGATTCCGGTGGGTATCGTCACCTCGTTGGTGGGTATCCCGTTCTTCCTGTCGATTGTGCTGCGCCGCAGCGGAGGCCACTGATGCTTGAAGTACGGCAACTGGACGTCAGCTACGGCAAGCGTCGCATCATCGAGCAGCTGTCCCTGGCCGGCATCGGCCGGGGCCAGGTCACGGCGTTGCTGGGGCCCAACGGCTGCGGCAAGTCCACCTTGCTCAAGGCCATCGCCGGCCTGACGCCGGCCAGCGGCCAGGTGTTGCTGGCAGGCGACGACCTGCTCAAGGCCAGCTACGCCGCCCGCGCCGAGCGTGTGGTGTACCTGCCCCAGAGCCTGCCGGCCAGCGTGCACCTGCGGGTGTTCGAATCGTTGCTGGTGGCGCGCCGTGCCAGTGGCAACACCCCGCGCCAGCAGGACATCGACGAAGCCCGGGCGCTGCTGGAGCGGCTGGGCATCGCCCACCTGGCCATGAGCTTCCTCGACCAGCTGTCAGGCGGGCAGAAGCAGTTGGTGGGCCTGGCCCAGGCGCTGATCCGCAAGCCGCTGCTGCTGTTGCTGGACGAGCCGCTGAGCGCGCTGGACCTCAACCACCAATTTCACGTGATGGAGGTGATTGGCCAGGAGACCCGCGAGCGCAACATGGTGACCCTGATCGTGCTGCACGACATCAACATCAGCCTGCGCCAGACCGACCGGGTGCTGATGCTCAAGGGCGGGCGGTTGATTGCCCATGGGGCGCCGGCCGAGGTCATCGATGGTGACAGCCTGGCGGCGGTGTATGGCGTGCGCGGGCGGGTGGAGCGCTGCTCCCGGGGCACCGCGCAGGTGATGATCGACGGGTTGGTGTAACCCTTGTGGGAGCTGGCTTGCCAGCGAGCTTTTCGGGGCAGCCACAGCTCGCTGGCAAGCCAGCTCCCACAGGAGGGTTACTTGCGGGCCTTGATCACCGCGCGCATCGGCGCCGGCAGGCCTTCGATGGTGCGGCTGTGGTCGTTGGGGTCGAGGAAATCACCCAGCGACTGGTATTTCATCCACTCGGTGCTGCGCTGTTCCTGCACGGTGGTCAGGCTCACGTCCACGCACTCGATGTCAGTGAAACCGGCGCGCCGCAGCCACAGCTCCAGGGCCGGCACCGAGGGCAGGAACCATACATTGCGCATCTGCGCGTAGCGGTCCTCGGGCACCAGCACCTGGTGCTTGTCGCCTTCCACCACCAGGGTTTCCAGCACCAGTTCGCCGCCCTTCACCAGGCAGTCCTTGAGGGCCAGCAGGTGTTCGATGGGCGAGCGGCGGTGGTAGAACACGCCCATGGAAAACACCGTGTCGAAGCCTTCCAGGTTCGCCGGCAGGTCTTCGAGGGCGAACGGCAGGTGCCAGGCAGGCAGGTCCGGCAGGTAGCGCTGCACGGCCTGGAACTGGCAGAAGAACAGCCAGTTGGGGTCCACGCCGATGACGCTGTCGGCGCCGGCGCCGAGCATGCGCCACTGGTAGTAGCCATTGCCGCAGCCCACGTCCAGCACGCGCTTGCCCTTGAGGTCGAGGTGCGGGGCCACTCGCGACCATTTCCAGTCCGAGCGCCATTCGGTGTCCACGTGCACGCCGAACAGGTTGAACGGGCCCTTGCGCCAGGGCGACAGGCCCATCAGCGCGCTGCGCATCTGTGCGCGGGTGGCGTCGTCGCAGGCGCAGTCCAGGGTCAGGCTGCTGGCCAGCTCGACTTCGCTGGGCACCAGGGCGGGCAGGGCGTCCAGGGCCGCTTGCCAGCGTTCCAGGTCACCGTGGCCTTTTTCCATCTTGGCGTCGAGCTGGGCCTGCAGGCCCTCGCTCCACTTGGCCAGGGGCGTGCCCGCCATGCGGCGGACCAGGGGGGCTAGATCAATCATGGCAGGGCAATCAACGAGGCAAAGTTAAGGCATTGGAACCAGGGCACCACCTTGGAGAAACCGGCGGCCAGCAGGCGCTCGCGGTTTTCCTCCAGGCTGTCGGGCTTCATCACGTTCTCGATGGCGCTGCGCTTCTGGGCAATTTCCAGTTCGCTGTAGCCATTGGCACGCTTGAAGGCGATGTGCAGGTCGGTGAGCAGTTCGTGTTCCTGTTCATCGGCGAAGCGCAGCTTCTCCGACAGAATCAGCGCGCCGCCCGGCACCAGGGCCTGGCGGATGCGTTGCAGCAGGCCCAGGCGCTGGTCGGGGGCGATGAACTGCAGGGTGAAGTTCATGGCGATGACCGACGCCGGGGCGAAGTCCAGGCTGAGGATGTCGCCTTCGATGACCTGCACCGGCAGCAGCTCCTGGAACATCGAGTCCTGGGCGTTGAGGTATTCGCGGTAGCGCTCGACCATGGCGCTGGAATTGTCCACGGCGATCACCCGGCAGTCGTCGCTGCGCACGTGGCGGCGCAACGACTGGGTGACGGCGCCCAGGGAACTGCCCAGGTCGTACAGCGCGGTGTGCGGCTGGGCGAACTGCGCGGCCAGCACGCCGAGGTTCTCGACAATGGTCGGGTAGCCGGGCACCGAGCGCTTGATCATGTCCGGGAACACCCGCACCACGTCTTCGTTGAAGGCGAAGTCGGGCACCTGGGCCAGGGGCTGGGCGAAAAGGCGGTCGGGTTCTTTGCTCACGGCGGTTCCGGCGGGTCGGTAAAAAACGAAGGCCGGGATTTTACCGGGATTGGCGGTTTATTGCAGGTGAGATAGACAGACTGTGGGAGCTGGCTTGCCAGCGAGCTGTTGGGACCCTCTAAAAGCTCGCTGGCAAGCCAGCTCCCACAAGGGCTATTTGACGCTGATGGAACAATCAAACACCTGCACCGGCTTCACCTCCGGCGCCCACGGCTGCTGCAACACCAGCAGCAAGTGCCCGTCGCCCGCGGCCTTGGCCTGGAAGCGCCACACCGACTGGCCGGCCGCGCCGACCAGGCCGGCGTCCTCGGGGTTGGTGTAGACCTCGGGGCTGAGCACCTGCAGCACGTTGGGCGCAGGGTTCTGCACCAGCCAGCGGTAGCCGGTGGTGGGGTTGCTGGGCAGGGCCAGGGTCAGGGTCTGGCCGGTGACCAGTTTCAAGGGACATTGGCTTTGCTTGGCCAGGTCGACGTTGTGCGTCGGTTGCTGGGCGCAAGCGGCCAGCAGCGCAAGGCTGGCAGGCAGGAGGAGGCGGGCAGCGGTCATGGACGGCTCCAGGTGAACGGGATGGCCGCCAGCATAACCGAAGAT
Source organism: Pseudomonas imperatae (assembly GCF_057128625.1). NCBI lineage: Bacteria > Pseudomonadati > Pseudomonadota > Gammaproteobacteria > Pseudomonadales > Pseudomonadaceae > Pseudomonas > Pseudomonas imperatae. The sequence continues at coordinate 552,680 of NZ_JBSKHP010000001.1, forward strand.
GTGTGTCATGGCGCACAGCTGTAGCCGCTGCCGCAGGCTGCGCTGGCCCTGGGGTTCACCGAATATCTTCAGCGAGGCAGAGGGCCAGCGCAGCCTGGCGGCAGCGGCTACAGATTGCGTGCGGCGGACTTAGAACAGTACCTTCGCTACATCAGCGAAGCGCTTGGCGAAGTGCACCGTCAGCCCCTGCTTGAGGTAATCGGGCAGCTCTTCGAAGTTGCCACGGTTGGCCTCCGGCAGGATCAGTTCGTTGATCTTCTGCCGGCGTGCGGCGATGACTTTCTCGCGCACCCCGCCAATGGGCAGCACGTGCCCGGTCAAGGTCAGCTCGCCGGTCATGGCCACGCCTTTCTTCGGCGCCTGGTCGCGGGCCAGGGACAGCAGGGCGCTGGCCATGGTCACGCCGGCGCTTGGGCCGTCCTTGGGCGTGGCGCCCTCGGGCACGTGCAGGTGCACGAAGGCCTCGTCGAAGAAGGTGGTGTCGGCGCCGAACTGCTTCAGGTTGGAGCTGATGTAGCTGTGGGCGATCTCCGCCGACTCCTTCATCACCTCGCCCAACTGCCCGGTCAGCTTGAAGCCGCGGTTGTGGGTGTGGATGCGCGTGGCCTCGATGGGCAGCGTGGCGCCGCCCATGCTGGTCCAGGCAAGGCCGGTGATCACGCCCTTGCCCGACAGCACCTGCTCGCTGCGGAACACCGGCATGCCCAGCGAGGCTTCCAGGTCCTTGGGCCCCAGCTTGATGACCTGGTCCGGCTCATCCAGCAGTTTCACCACGGCCTTGCGCACCAGCTTGCCCAGCTGTTTCTCCAGCTGGCGCACGCCGGCTTCGCGGGCGTAGCCCTCGATGACCGCGCGCAGGGCGCTGTCGCTGATGCTCAGCTTGCTCTTGTCGACGCCGGCCTTTTCCAGCTGCTTGGGCCACAGGTGGCGCTTGGCGATGGCCAGCTTTTCCTCGGTGATGTACCCCGACAGGCGAATCACTTCCATGCGGTCCAGCAACGGCCCGGGGATGGAGTCCAGGGTGTTGGCGGTGCACACGAACAGCACCTTGGACAGGTCCAGGCGCAGGTCCAGGTAGTGGTCGAGGAAATCGACGTTCTGTTCCGGGTCCAGGGTCTCCAGCAGCGCCGAGGCCGGGTCGCCCTGGTAGCTCTGGCCCATCTTGTCGATCTCGTCGAGCATGATCACCGGGTTCATCACCTCCACGTCCTTCAGCGCCTGCACCAGCTTGCCCGGCTGGGCGCCGATGTAGGTGCGGCGGTGGCCCTTGATCTCGGCCTCGTCGCGCATGCCGCCGACGCTGAAGCGGTAGAACGGCCGCCCCAGGGATTCGGCGATGGACTTGCCGACGCTGGTCTTGCCCACGCCCGGCGGGCCCACCAGCAGCACGATGGAGCCGCTGATCTCGCCCTTGTAGGCGCCCACGGCGAGGAATTCGAGGATGCGGCTCTTGATGTCATCCAGGCCGGCGTGGTGCTGGTCCATTACCTTGCGGGCGAACTTGAGGTCCAGCTTGTCCTTGCCGTACACGCCCCAGGGCAGGGCGGTGGCCCATTCCAGGTAATTGCGGGTGACGGCGTATTCCGGCGAGCCGGTCTCCAGGATGGCCAGCTTGCCCATTTCCTCGTCGATGCGCTTCTGCGCCTGGGCGGGCAGGGTCTTGCCTTCCAGGCGCTGCTGGAACTGTTCGAGGTCGGCGCTGCGGTCGTCCTTGGTCAGGCCCAGCTCCTGCTGGATGACCTTGAGCTGTTCCTTCAGGAAGAACTCGCGCTGGTGCTCGCCGATCTGCCGGTTCACCTCGGCGGAGATCTCTTTCTGCAGCCGCGCCACTTCCACTTCCTTGCGCAGCATGGGCAGCACTTTTTCCATGCGCTTGAGCATCGGCACGCAGTCCAGCACCTGTTGCAGCTCGGCCCCGGTGGCCGAAGTCAGGGCGGCGGCAAAGTCGGTGAGCGGCGACGGGTCGTTGGGGCTGAAGCGGTTGAGGTAGTTCTTCAGCTCCTCGCTGTACAGCGGGTTGAGCGGCAGCAGTTCCTTGATCGCGTTGATCAGGGCCATGCCGTAGGCCTTCACCTCGTCGGTGGGCTCGGCCGGCTGGTGCGGGTATTCGACTTCCACCAGGTACGGCGGGCGGTGGTGCTTGAGCCAGGAGCGGATGCGCACCCGCGACAAGCCCTGGGCCACGAACTGCAGCTTGCCGTTCTCGCGGCTGGCGTGGTGGATCTTCACCAGGGTGCCGTACAGCGGCAGGTTGGAGGTGTCCAGGTGGCGGGTGTCCTGGGGCGTCTCCATGAAGAACAGCGCCAGCGAGTGGTGCGGCTCCTTGGCTACCAGGTCGAGGGTCTCGGCCCAGGGCTCCTCGTTGACGATGACCGGCAGCACCTGGGCCGGGAAGAACGGCCGGTTGTGGATCGGGATGATGTAGACCTTGTCCGGCAGGTTCTGGTCGGGCAAGGCCAGCTCGGTGCTGGAATGGGGCGAATGCTCGATGTGCTCGTGGTCCGGCTGCTCGTTCGGGTGTTCGGGGAAATCCTGCTGGTCGCTCATGGGGCACCTGCGCAAATGACTATGGCGGTTAGATGGGGCAGATGCCCGGTGGTTTCAATGGCGGCACTCCAGCTTTACCAAAAGCTGACGATAACCTTCATATACCCACCGGCACGTGCACATGAGCTGTGTTGCAGGCCACGGAATAGACGTTCAAGTGCTATTCTCGCGGCCTGGCTCGCCGCCTTTCGTCGGGAAAATTCAGTGATGGCTATTTGCCTCTTTTTTCCGCGTGATCTCTTTGTCCGGTACGGTTAATCTGCCGGAGCACGCGATTGCCAAGGCTGGCGCATTCTGATTTCTGACCTTGGGTGCCGCTATGGCGAAATTGTTCAAGCATGTTGCTGCAACGCTGCTGGGCCTGGGTATGGCCGCCGCGTGCGTGGCCGCGCCATTGAAGGTGCAAATCGTCGACCCCGCCGGCAAGCCGCTGCCGGGCGCGGTGCTCAGCCTGCAAGGGCAGGGCCCGGGCAACGCCGCGCCGAACGCCGACATGGACCAGGTCAAGCAGGAGTTCGTGCCCCACGTGCTGGCCGTGCACACCGGCACCAACATCAAGTTCCCCAACAGCGACAACATCCGCCACCAGGTGTATTCGTTCTCAACCCCCAAGCGTTTCGAACTACGCTTGTACGAAGGGACGCCGACCAAGCCACTGCTGTTCGACAAACCCGGGGTAGTGGTGCTGGGTTGCAACATTCATGACTGGATGCTGGGTTATATCTACGTGACCGATGATCCATGGTTTGCCGTCAGTGGTGCCGACGGCAGCCTCAGCCTGGACGTGCCGCCAGGCCATTATCAGGTCACCCTGTGGCACCCGCAGTTGCCCGACATGCAGACCGTCAGCGGTGGCGCCATCGACGTCGCCGCCAGCGGCCTGCAGCGTTCCTGGAACCTCACGGTGACGCCGCCTGCGGCCGACACCCCCCATGCTCCTGAAACGAGTGGCTTCGGCGATGCCTTCAATAAAGCTGTCCGTGAAACTGAGAAGTAGTTTCCAGGCACGCATCGCCTGCGTGCTCATCCTCTTGCTGTTGGTGGTGATCGCCGCGCTGACCCTGTCGGTGAAGCTGGCCACCACCGATGCGGTGCGGGGCCAGGCTGCCGATCAGTTGCAGCTGGGCGCGCGGGTATTCGAACGCCTGCTCGACGCCCGCGGCAAGCGCCTCAAGGACGCCGCGCAGCTGCTGGCCGCCGACTTCGGCTTCCGCGACGCGGTGGCCAGCGGCGACTCGGCGACCATTCGCTCGGCCCTGGCCAACCATGGCTCGCGCATTGGCGCCAGCGACATGATCCTGCTGGGCATGGACGGCAAGGTCATGGCCAGCACCGTGGCCGGGCTTGCGGATGGCACGGCGTTCCGTTTCGACCAGGCGCTGCGCGATGCGCGGCGGCAGAACCAGGCCATGCTGATCGTGCCCCTGGGGGGCCAACCGCACCTGCTGGTGGAGGCCCCGGTGATGGCGCCGCTGCCCATCGGCCGGGTGGTGGTGGGCTTCGTCATGGACGACGCGCTGGCCCAGGAACTGCACAGCCTGACCAACCTGCAGGTGTCGTTCCTGTCCCGTGACGGCGGCCAGCTGGGCACGTTGGTCAGCACCCAACCGCCCGCGCTGCTGCCGTCGATTACCGAGTGGATGCTGGCCAACGGCGCCAGCCACCAGGTGTCGCTGGCCAGCCACGACCAGCGCCGCTACCTCAGCCAGCCGCTGATGCTCGATGACAACGACGGCGGCCAGGTCATCGCCCTGCTGCAAAGCCCGCTGGACGACGCCCTGCACGCCTTCGCGACGCTGGACAACACCATCCTGGTGATCGCCCTGGCGGCGCTGGCGGCGTCCCTGGCCGGCGCCTTGCTGCTGGCGCGCAGCGTGTCGCAGCCAGTGGAAGTGCTGGCCCAGGCGGCCCAGCGCATCGGCAACGGCGACTACCAGAGCCCGGTGCACCTGGAGCGTCGCGACGAGCTGGGGGTGTTGGCCAAGGCCTTCAACCACATGCGCGAGGGCATCGCCGAGCGCGAACTGCAGCTGGCGCACAACGCCCTGCACGACAGCCTCACCGGCCTGCCCAACCGCACCCTGGCCATGGAACGCCTGAGCAGCGCCATCGCCGCCAACCGGCCCATGGCCCTGCTGTACCTGGGCGTGGACAACCTGCGCGCGCTGAGCGAAGGCGCCGGCCCGGCGTTCGTCGACGGCCTGTTGAAACAGGTCAGCCAGCGCCTGCAGGCGACCCTGACGCCCGGCGACACCCTGGCGCACCTGATCGCCGACGAATTCCTGCTGCTGCTGGAGCACACCGACAGCGACAGCGCCGTGGCCCGCGCGGACAAACTCCAGCAGCTGCTGCTCAAGCCGCACCGCTTCAACGGCCACGACGTGGCCCTGGACTGCCGCATCGGCATCGCCGCGTTCCCCGCCGATGGCGCCAACGCCGAGGAGCTGCTGGGCCGAGCCGCCGTGGCCCTCAAGGACGCCTCGCAGATGCCCGGCCGCCTGCAGGTCTACGAGCAGGGCCGCGACCTGGCGCACCAGCGCCAGATCCGCCTGATCCGCGACCTGCGCCGCGCCGCCGACAACGGCGAGCTGCTGCTCAACTACCAACCCAAGCTGGACATCCGCCAGGGCCAGGTGCGCCAGGCCGAGGCCTTGTTGCGCTGGCACCACCCGCAACTGGGCATCGTCTCGCCCGGCGAGTTCATCGAGCTGGCGGAGCGCACCGGCAGCATCCAGATCCTGACCCGCTGGGTGATCGAGGAAGGTATCCGCCAGCTCAGCGAGTGGAACGGCCGCGGCCTGCGCGTGCAGCTGTCGCTGAACATTTCCGCCGACGACCTGCTGGGCCAGGACCTGGCCGAGCGCGTCTCGGCGCTGCTCAAGGTGTACGACGTGCCGGCCGGGCAGCTGATTTTCGAGATCACCGAAAGCGCCATCATGCGCGAGCCGGAGTCGGCGCTCAAAGTGCTGTACCGCCTGCGCGAATGTGGCATCAGCCTGTCGGTGGACGACTTCGGCACCGGCTACTCGTCGCTGGCGCACCTCAAGCGCCTGCCGGTGCAGGAGCTGAAGATCGACCAGTCGTTCGTGCGCAACCTGGATGAAACCAGCGAAGACGCGGTAATTGTGCGTTCCACTATCGAGATGAGCCACAACCTGGGGCTCAAGGTGGTGGCCGAGGGCGTCGAATACGAACACAGCCTGCGCCTGCTGGAGCGCTGGCACTGCGACACGGCCCAGGGCTACCTGATCAGCCGCCCGCTTACCGCCATGGCCTTCGAGGCCTGGCTCAAGCAACCCCTGCCTTCATTGTCTGCCATGGTCCACTGAAATATGACCCGTCGATTGTCCCTGTTGCTGTGTTCGTTGTGCCTGTCTTCGGTCGCCGTGGCGGACCAGGGGCGCCTGTTGGCCACCGGTGGCGCCTCCAGCCTGGATGGCGCCGCGGGTGGCGGCATCAACCCCTGGGCGGTGCTGGCCGGCTACGGCGAGCAGGGCGAGTGGGGCGCTACGGCGTTCGGTACCCACGTCGACCTGCCCGACTACAACCTGGACGTGGTGGGCCTGGCGGCCAGCTACGACAACCGCGTGGAAGTCTCCTACGCGCACCAGCGCTTCGACCTCGGCACCCTGGGGCACAAGCTCGACCTGCCCCAGAGCAGCCTGGGCCAGGATATCTTCGGGGTGAAGGTGCGGCTGTTCGGCGACCTGATCTACGACCAGTTGCCCCAGGTGTCCCTGGGCCTTGAGTACAAGCACGACAACAATTTCGAAATTCCACAGATGGTCGGCGCCAGGCGCGACTCCGACGTGGAAGGCTACCTGGCGGCCAGCCGGCTGTTCCTCGGCGGCGCGTTCGGCTACGACCTGCTGGTGAACGGCAACCTGCGCTACAGCCGCGCCAACGAACTGGGCGTGCTGGGCTTTGGCGGCGACCGCCGCGACACCCGCAGCGTGCTCAAGGAGGGTTCGGTGGCGGTGCTGTTCAACCCGCGCTGGGCAGTGGGCCTGGAGTACAAGGAAAAGCCTGACAACCTGTCGTTCTCCGGCGAGAGCGACTGGGCCGACCTGTTCGTGGGCTGGTTCCCCAACAAACACGTGTCCGTGGTGCTGGCCTACGCGCGCCTGGGCGAAATCGCTACCCTGGACAACCAGAACGGCACGTACCTGTCGATCCAGGGGAGCTACTGACATGCGCCGCCTGTTGCTTGCCACCGCCTTGCTGCTCGGCGCCTGCACCGCCAACACCCAGCCGCCCAAGGACGACAGCCTCTACCGCGACCTGGGCGCCAAGCCCGGCATCACCCGGATCGTCGAGGGTATGCTGCTGCACATCGCCCACGACGAGCGCATCGTCGAGCACTTCCGCAACGTCAACATCACCCGCCTGCGCGACAAGCTGATCGAGCAGTTCTGCGTCGAGGCGGGCGGGCCGTGCACCTACACCGGCGACACCATGGCCGAGTCGCACAAGGGCCAGCACCTGACCCGCAGTGATTTCAACGCGCTGGTGGAGGACCTGATCAAGGCCATGGAAGACCAGGGCGTGCCGGTGACGGCGCAGAACCGGCTGATTGCGCGGTTGGCGCCGATGCGTGGGGAAGTCATCGAGAAGTGACTTTGGCAAGTCACGCAGTCACAGCCAGAGCACAGCCACGGCGGCACCGCAAACCCGCTTTTGATCTTGATCCCGTGAGGCCCTTGATCTTGATTGTGTGCCCCATAAAGCGCCAGGGCCGACTGGAGGCGTCGGCCAAGCGGTCCACGGCGTAGCCGGGGAAGACGGAACCGGAGGCGCTTCTATTCCGGGCCGTCGGCCGCTTGGGCG